>JAHDBF010000040.1 GCA_020630525.1 Saprospiraceae bacterium | reverse complement strand
ATCAAAGATGAAAAAGAAATATAAAAAGCAGTATCGTAGTAAGAAGAGTCGGTAATACATTTGCGTTAAATTTCTATTTATAAATAGCTATAATTAATTTCAAACTCGCCAATTTTAAGTTATCAATAAAAACAATTCACTATCTTGCTTATCCTAAACAGTAAGCATGAAAAATTATACATTATTCTTCTCTTTATTTTTTTCAATACAGCTATTCGCACAAACTGAAATTGAAACGAAATTATTCGAATTACCAGATGTGATTTTTACGCCAATGAAATCTACTCCAGAGGGATACGAAGCAGCATACAAAGTTAAAATTAAACAACCACTAGACCATAATGATATCAGCAAAGGTCATTTTTATCAAAAGATTTATCTATTGCATAAAGACATATCAGCGCCGACAGTCATGATCACACAAGGCTACAACAGGAATGGCACAAGAGTATCCGAAGTAGCTAAAGTAGTAAAAGGCAACCAACTAGATATAGAACATAGGTTTTATGGAGAAAGTCTGCCCGACTCTATGATGTATGAATACTTAACGCTTGAACAAGCAACTTCCGATTTACATAGAATCAATCAGGTGTTTAAAAACATATATGAGAACAAATGGATAAGTACTGGTATAAGCAAAGGTGGACAAACAACCATCTATTACAGATACTTTTTCCCGGATGACGTAGATGTAAGTATTCCCTATGTTGCCCCTTTAAACTTAGCTTTAGAAGAAACCCGAATTTATGATTTTCTAGACAATATCGGAACGAAGGAATGTCGTAAAAAAATTGAAGATGTACAGTTTAAAATTCTGGAAAACAGAGAAGAATCTTTTACAAAATTAAAATGGTATAGTAAGGGCGCAAAATTGGATTACAGTTATTTGACTTTTGAAGAAGCAATGGAATATGCGGTATTAGAATATCCATTTTCATTCTGGCAATGGGGAGGAGTATGTGATGAGATACCTACAAAAGACCAACCACTAGATGAAGTACTCCAGCACTTTCTAGATGTATCAGGCATATCCTTCTTTTCTGACAAAGATATGGAGGCTTATGCTTCACACTATTATCAAGCAGGTACGCAAATGGGTTACTATAGCTACGAAAGTAAAAATTTCAAAGATTTACTAAAGGCACTACCGTCGGACAGTAATCCTAGTGCAGTATTTATGCCCAATAAAATGGATTACACATTCGACGATAGTCTTCCAAAGGCTGCTTATGAATGGGTTACCAACAATGGCGATGAATTTATTTATATTAATGGCGCAAACGATACTTGGTCTGCCACTGCTGTTCCTGTAAATAAAAAAAGAGATGCGCTTTGGTTTAATTTAGAAGGAAAAGATCATGGTCAAGCTAGGATGAAAAATATGACCAAAGATGAAAGAAAAATCATGATAAACAAACTAGAATCCTGGTTAGGCTTAGATCTCGAAGATCCTTTTATGGAAGAAGATAAATAGCTTTTACTCAACTGGTATATATTGGAAATACGAGCCATAAATAACGATCAAGAAATTAATCAACTATTAAGATTACACAAAAAAAACCTTAGGACTAATCTTACTACCTCAGAACAAAAAAAGAATGGTTTTGTAACTGCTGAATATGATTTTGATTTAATCAAAAAAATGAATAGCATGATGTCACAGATCATTGCGTCTGACAACGGTAACATAATAGCTTATGCGTTATCATTATCGAGTACATTGGAAGATTTTAAGCCAGATTTAAAACCGCTATTTGACTCTCTTATTGGAGTAAGCTTTAATGGTAGACAAATTAAAGATTTTGAATATTACATCATGGGACAAATTTGCATTGATGTAAACCATAGAGGCAAGGGCATATTTGATAAACTATATGAGCTGCATAAAACTCATTTTAAATCAGATTATGAAATTTGTGTCACAGAAGTAGCGACTAGAAATTTTGTCTCTATGAAAGCACACCTTAGAGTTGGTTTTAAAAATATACATACCTACGCTGATGATATAGATGAGTGGAATATTTTGGTATGGGACTGGAAGTAAAAATTATGTACTTATATATGATTTTTTAGTTCATGAGTACTAAATCAATAATTACCGATAAAAGCATTTTCTAAACCAGATTTTCAATATCATTTATATAATCCATAAGTTGATCGTTGGCTAAATAACGGTTACTCATTGCTAAATCTTGGATAATATCTCCTTGTTGTTCAAAATTATAATCCAGTAAATCCATTCCTAATTTTTTGCTAGATAACAAATTAGATACTCCTCCATAGTTATAGCCTTCATTAGAAAATTGAGCTTTGAGTGCATGGTAAATGTAGACAGATCCAAAATGGTAATACTGCCAGATGTGTACCATCTCATGGATAAAAAGTCCATCATTCAAAGTACGATTTGAATTAATATGACTGAAGCTTACGTAAGCAATATTTAGTTTTCCAGCGACAAAATTATTTTCATTAATTCTAATTGATTTGTAATTTATTTTTTCCTTAAAAATCTGTCGTGCAATCAGAATTTCATAGTCAGTTAAGTCTCTAATCTTGAAAAAAACCAATTCACTAAATATTTCATAAATCTCTGGAATCCCCAAAATATCAATGATATAAAATGGAATCATCACAACCCAATCAACTGGACTTCTTATGATTCGATAACTAGGTATTTTGATAAATAACCTAAGGATAGGATACAAAAGATGCAAAAAAAGTCTAAGCAATCTCTTAGGCACTAAAACAAATATGTTAATGAACTTTATAAGAATCACGAATAATTTCCTCGCAATTAGATTATTCAAAACGCAACACTTTTACTGGCTTAATCTTAGTAATTATTACAGTTGGTACTATCATCCAAATGGCGGTAACTAAAATCATCAATAAGTTTATCAGCAACAGGCTAATTAAGCTCAATTTTATCGGTGCAATAGATAGGTAATAACTGGCTTCATCAAGCTTAATAAACTTTCCATACTTCTGCGCAACACAAAAGCCTATGCCAATAACATTGCCCCAAAAAGCGCCTTTTAATAATATCCAAAAAGCATTATAAATGAATATTTTACGGATGTTCCAATCAGAAGCTCCTACTGACTTCAATATGCCAATCATATGACTACGGTCTAAAATAAAAATCAATATTACCGTAGCAATATTTATAATTGCGACAAGAATCATAAGCAACATAACGATTCGTTCGTTTATATTCTGTAATTCTAACCATTCAAAAATTCTAGGATTTTTTTCTTGGATTGTTTCAGCAAAATTTCCTCTAGGCAAATAATTTTGATAAATACTTTCTGCATATAAATTGGCATCAGAAATATCATCAAGGAAAATTTCATAGCCCACAATTTGATCAGACTCCCAACCTAAAACATTTTGGACCAACCTTAAATCACAAAATGCAATTTTAGAATCGTATTCTTCCAATCCAGTTCTATAAATTCCTGATACTTTAAATCGCTTTTTTATAGATTTTCTATCTTGATAAAAATTAATAATCACAAACGCACCAGTATCAACTTCAAGTTTATTGGCAGTTTGTTCAGAAATGATAATATCCCTAGATGCCACCGTATCTTGAAAAGCCATAGGCTCACCTCTTTTTATAAATTGGCGCATAGTAGTCCAATTATAAGAATCATCAACACCTTTTAAAACGATAGCTTCTATAGTGGATTTTACAGACAATATACAAGGTGTAAATACATATGGTTGGATGTGAGAAACACCACCTTTGGAATGAAAAACTTCTCCAGTAATCTCATCTTCCAAGGAAGTTTTTTCCATAGATTCGATTTTATTCATCAAATCATTGTCCAATTTGATAGGAATATTTTCATAATTTCTCGTGATTTTCGTATCTGTAATATGAATATGGCCCCAAAAACCATAAATTTTGTTGGCAATTTCATATTTAAAACCACTGATCAAAGCATTACTGCATATGATCATAGCAATGCTCAATGCTATGGTAGCAACAGCCACATTCGCTATCACACGGGTAAAACCTGTATTGGTTTTTCCTAAAATTCGCTTCGCTATGTATAAAGATGAATCCATCGTAGGCTACTAATATCTGCATTTATTATACATTTGCAAAAACTTATTTACTATGGGCTTTATAGAAGAATTGAATTGGAGGAAAATGCTCTTTGATAAAACGCCAGGAGCAGAAGAAAAATTGGCTTCAGGACCCCAAGTTGGATACATCGGTTTTGACCCAACAGCACCTTCTTTGACGATTGGCAATTATGTGCAAATAATGCTTCTAAAATTGTGGCAAAATGCAGGTCATACGCCTATTATCTTAATGGGTGGAGCTACAGGTAGAATTGGAGATCCATCTGGAAAAGATAAAGAAAGAGTATTAAAGTCTTATGAAGAACTCGATGCTAACTTAGCAAAGCAACTCAAGCAAGCAGAAAAATTTCTAAACTTTTCTGATATTCCAAACAGAGCCATCGTCAGAAATAATCTTGATTTTTATAAAGACATGAATGTCTTGTCATTCTTACGAGACATTGGAAAAACGTTGACAGTTAACTATATGATGTCAAAAGATTCTGTAAAGAATAGATTAGAAACAGGTTTATCATTTACGGAATTTAGCTACCAATTATTACAGGCTTACGATTTTCAATACCTATACCAAAATGACAATTGCCATTTCCAAATGGGTGGTTCTGATCAATGGGGAAACATTACTTCAGGAACAGAATTTATCAGAAAAAATACAGAAGACGGTAAAGTGTATGCGATAACTACTCCACTGCTTACCAAGTCTGATGGAAAGAAATTTGGAAAATCAGAAAAAGGAAATCTTTGGTTGGATCCTGAGATGACTTCTCCATATGATTTTTATCAGTTTTG
This sequence comes from Saprospiraceae bacterium, assembly GCA_020630525.1. Classification (GTDB taxonomy): domain Bacteria; phylum Bacteroidota; class Bacteroidia; order Chitinophagales; family Saprospiraceae; genus JAHDBF01. The sequence continues at coordinate 19,973 of JAHDBF010000040.1, read as the reverse complement.
GGTCAATTGTGATGATGCGGATTTACCAGCATTTACAAGATATTTTACCCTTTGTTCAAAAGAAGAAATAGAAGCAAGAGAAAAGGAGCATGAAGGAAATCCCAATGCATTGAAACAGTTATTGGCAGAAGAGATTACGACAAGAGTACATTCTAAAGAAGCATTCGAAGCTGCAAAACAAGTATCTCAACTACTGTTTTCTAAAAAAGTATCTAAAGAAATGCTTTTAAGCTTAACTGAAGATCAATTTCAAATTATTTCAAGAGAAATCAAAGCTTTTGAAGTGCCAATATCTTTGATCCAAAATGGGGTTCCGATTTTGGATTTGATGGCTGAGCACACAGACATAAGTGGCTCTAAAGGTGAAGCAAAAAGGGCAATAAACAATAATGCAGTCTCTATTAATAAAGAAAAGATATCTAGTGACACCTTATCAATTAATAGCGAGCATTTGCTGAAAGGAAAGTACATAATGCTTGATAATGGAAAGAAGAATAAGTTTATTGTTAGTGCAAAGTAATAGGTAAGATTCTAAACCAAATCTTTAATTCATATTTGTTTTTTATAAATATGTTTAGTTTAACTGTCACCATTTAAATTATTCAATTACCTTCGCGCTCTTTTTGAACGAATAATTGGAAATGAAGGGAATCATAAATAGTCTTACTAGCAATCCAAAAAATGACATTCTTTCTGGACTAACTGTGGCCTTGGCTTTAGTGCCAGAGGCAGTTGCCTTTGCCTTTGTAGCAGGACTTGATCCTATGGTTGGACTCTATGGTGCCTTCATCATGGGAATCATCACTTCGATTTTTGGTGGTCGTCCTGGGATGATTTCCGGTGCAACTGGTGCAATGGCAGTAGTAATGGTTCATTTGATCCAAGAAGGAAATGCAGTTGGTCAAGCGCTAGATACGGCCATACCAAACCTTGGATTACAGTGGCTACTCATTACATTGGTTATTGTAGGATTGATGCAAATCGGAGGTGGTCTTATGAAATTAGGGAAATTTGTTAGACTTATACCCCACCCAGTTATGATGGGTTTTGTCAATGGATTAGCTATTGTGATTTTTCTCTCGCAACTTAATATGTTTAAAACCAATTCTGGCGGTGTTACTGAGTGGATGCAAGGAACGCAACTTTATTTAATGTTGGCACTTGTTGCATTGACAATGGCGATTATGTATTTCTTACCTAAGTTAACCACAAAAATACCTTCTGCTTTGGCAGCCATTGTAATTGTTGCAGGAATAACCATTTTAGCAGGGCTAGATGTTAGTACTGTTGGTTCATTTATCAGAGACAATGGAGGTTCTGGATTAAGCGGTGGATTGCCAACTTTCCAATCGCAAATATTCGCTATGACATCAACAGTTGGTACCAATTGGTCATTAATAATTTCAACTGCATTTCTATTGGCAGCAGTTGGTTTGATAGAATCATTGATGACATTAACGCTCGTTGATGAATTAACAGAAACCAGAGGAAGTGGGAATAAAGAATGTATTGCTCAGGGCATGGGAAATATACTTAGTGGTTTTTTTGGTGGAATGGGTGGATGTGCAATGATAGGACAATCTATTATAAACGTAAATTCTGGAGGAAGAGGACGACTATCTGGAATTGTTGCTGCACTTACGTTACTAAGTTTTGTTTTATTTGGCGCAACATTAATTGAGCAAATCCCAATTGCTGCACTAGTAGGTGTAATGTTTATGGTTGTAATCGGAACTTTTGCTTGGAGTAGTTTTAGGATTATCAATAAAATCCCACTTTCTGATGCTATTGTTTTAATCGCGGTATCGGTCATTACGGTATGGCAAGATTTAGCTATTGCAGTCATTGTAGGTGTGATTATGTCAGCTTTAGTTTTTGCATGGAAAAATGCGACAATGATCCGTGCAAGAAAAAGAATCAAAGAAAATGGAACAAAAGTCTACGAAATTTGGGGTCCATTATTTTTTGGTTCTGTTCAAAATTTTAATGCAAAATTTGATGTAAAAAATGACCCAAAAGAAGTTGAAATAGATTTTATAGAATCAAAAGTAAGTGACCATTCTGGAATCGAAGCCTTGAGAAATATTGCAAATAAATATTTGGACTCTGGAAGAAATATACATCTCGTACATCTTAGTCCTGAATGTAAATCTTTACTCATAAAATCAAATCCAAAATGGGAGAACTACATTATAGACAATGTGGATGATCCTAGGTATTATGTAGTAACGGATAAGCTAGATGTCGAGTTATAAACATTTATAATAGTACTCGATTTTAGTATTATAGATTACCAAAATCAACGTACCAAAAATTGTTATTTAAAAGGACTTCTTGGCAACCAATCATTAGAAGGAACAAATTGATGAATATAACGGTGCAACAATATGTTCCCAATCTTGTTTTTGTACTTTAAAAATATCGCTAAATCCTGACCAACTGCTCCAACAGAACTTTTTATTTCCATTGCAGTACGAGAGAGATGAATTTTTTTCTTCTGCAATTCAATCCCATCTTGGATCATATAAAAAAGCATATTGTGGTAAGTATGCAGCTTCTTATTTAAGGACATATCGTATCCCAAAAAGTGGGCATCTATAGATTCCTCATCAATAATCAATGTATAAAAAGCAATAAGTTTTTCTTCATAGAAAACACCAATTACCCGCAATTTATCTTCTAATTTTTCTTTTAGTTGATAAAAGTATTCTTGAGATAAGGTAAATAAATTAAAACTTACATTCTGAGAAATTTGCAAGTATTGATCGTGCATAATCTCTTTATAATCATTAATATCAGCAAGACTCAATTCCCTGCGTGTTATACCCTTTCCTTTTTTTACCGTTCTTTTGTATCTGACCCTGTATTTAGATTTACAATCAGCAAGATAATCATCAAATGTATTCCAATTTTCTCTTATGGAAAATGTCATTTCTGGATCGACATTTATTCTCACAAATTCATCTAAATACAAATTAGATTCATCGATAGGGTTAAAGTCTTTTAGTAAAGTCGTTTTTACATTATAATTCAATTCTGCATTCAAAAATTCTTGAATTGCATTTACTGCTTTTTCTAGATATTGTGAGCGCTCTTCTGACGGAATAGTATTACAAAAATTTATTCCATATTGACCCGTCAACAACACATTTCCTACTACCAATAAATCATGTTGAACAATCTTCAAAATTCCTTTTTTTATAGATGTCCAAAATCTAACAAAAATGTTTTTACTGTGCGTATGAATGCTCAATGCTTTGGCAAGCTCCAATTTTCTTACCTGAAAAAAGATGACAGCAACTGGTTTTGAACTCGTCGTAAGTATGGAATAAAAGTGGGTCAATCCTTCTGGACTGGCTTGCTCGAGGGCTTTATAATAAGAGGACGAACTCATCACTCCCTTTGAATTTATACTATCCCAAGCGGTTTCTATATCAGAAATAGTAGTAAATATTTGAATTTTTAAACCATCTATCGACGCAATAGTTTTTGCATTTGAAGAATTTATCTGGTTACAATGTGTTTCTGATTGCGTATCCATTCTCTACCCTTTTGCCATTATTTTATGTGCACTAAATTCATTCCCCCATTTAAAATCAGAACATTTTCCAAGCTTACAATTTGCCCTAAACCAATCTTCTATAAGATTTTTAATCTCAAAATGATAAGTATTAAATTCGAAAAAATTGTTGATATTCATCGTATTTAGAGACGAATCCGCAGGTACTGATATTATATAGTTTTGCGCAGTAGTATCAATCATAAAGCTAAACGAACCAATGGGTTTTGTTTTAATATTTCGTCCTTTAGCAAACTGTTTTGTAAGCAAAATTGTTTTAATATTCTGAGATTCATTTTCTGTAAATTGTCCTACAGGAAAAAGAAAACCCATCTCCTGATCTGGGATAAGTTGTGTAGGTTCTAGCTTTTGGTTGAAAAACTTAGCTCTATAGGAGATTTTTGGTTCAGAATTTGCCTTATTATTCCTATTATCTTTGTTACAAGACAATAAGATGCATATTATCATAATGATAAAAGCAATAAAAATTGGCTTTAACTGAGAATAGTAGCTTTTATAATATAAATACATGTTGGCAATATAAGCACTTGTTAAATTGAATTCATGTTAATTAACCCAATTTTTTTGTAGAATAATCTATACTGATGAGACTTGTAATTATATTTCTTTCGATTTTTACCATTGCTTCTTGTAGCACAAAAAAATCTATAGCAAAACTCACTGAAAAAGATGTACAGTTTTACCTGAGAAAAGGCGCTTGCTTTGGGAAATGCCCCGTTTACGAATTAAAAATTTATAAAAACGGATATTGTAAACTCTTTGCAGAGCAAAATTATGATAAACTTGGAACATTAGAAAAGTTTCTTTCTAAAGAGGAATTGTCTGCACTAAATAGCGAATTTGTTAAAAGCAATTTTAAACAATTTGAAAGAGAATACAAAAGTAGAATCCCTGACTATCCTATGGCTGTTGTCGGTTATAAAACCAACAGTAAAGATTCTTTATATACAATCAAAGGAAAATTAGAAAGACCTCAAGTTGTCAAAGATTTACAAGTATTATTAGAACAAATAGCTGCTGCAAACGATTGGAATTTATTGAAAGCTCTGGAAGAATCTGATGTCGCAATAGAAGAATCAGAACCTGTAATAAATAAAAATGAAATAATTATAGAACCAGAAAAAGGCGTTCATTTGGCGAAGTGGTTTCAAGAAATCAGAGACCAATATGGGGTAAGAATTATCAAGCGAATTTCTCCTAACCTAAATTATTGGTTAATTGGATACAACAAAAATAAGATTACTGGCGAAGAATTTTTAAAAGTTCTTAATGCAGACCCAAGTATAAAAACAGCGGAATTTAATAACAATACAAAACTAAGATAGACAATACTTTTATAGTTTTTTTGCCTTATTCCATAGTTTATCCATCTCTTCTAAGGTCATATCGTTTAACGGCTTAGGGGCTTTATCCTCGATATATTCAAATCTTGTTTTGAACTTACGATTTGTTTTTTCTAGTGCAGTTTCGGGATCAATGCCCAAAAACCTACTGTAATTTACAAGAGAAAATAATAAATCTCCAAATTCCTCTTCAATGGCAGCAGCATCACTAGCATGTATTGCTTCTTTTAATTCTCCCATTTCTTCTTCTACCTTTAGCCATACGTCATCAATATTGTCCCATTCAAAACCAACTTGCGCTGTTTTATCTTGCATCCGATAAGCTTTAACAATAGCGGGTAGACTATTCGGAACACCTCCCAATACAGACTTTTTGCCTTCCTTTAACTTTAATTGCTCCCAATTTTTTTTGACTTCTTCTTCGCCACTCACTTTTAAATCCCCATAAATATGTGGATGACGATGTATAAGTTTTTCGCATACGCTATGTATTGCATCAGCAATATCAAACTGTTTTTGTTCATCAGCAATTTTAGCATAAAAAACCAAGTGGAGCATAATATCGCCAAGTTCTTCCTTGATGTCAATAAAGTTTTTATCAAGAATTGCATCAGCCAGTTCATAAGTTTCCTCAATGGTCAGATTACGTAAACTTGTAATGGTTTGTTTTTTATCCCAAGGACATTGTTCACGGAGTTCATCCATGATTTGTAGCAATCTCCCAAAAGCTTCTTTTTTATCTTCAACAGAATTTGACCTATACTTTTCCATTAATTATTCTCCGTAAATTTGCAATCTTCAAAACTAGAAAGTATTAACTTTGTTATTTATTATACTAGTTTGGTCAAATGTAGTTAGTAGAAATTGAAATAATGATTTTGATCGAATAAAATTTTTAATCAATAACACTAATCCAAAATTTCAAAATGAAGGATTTTTTCATAATGTTAATCGCAGTGTTTATCGTTTTCGGAATATCTATATTTCTAATTAATATCAGATATATTTTTACTGGTAATGAATTCCGTGGAACCTGCGCCACCAATAATCCAATGTTAACCAATAAAATTGGAGAATGCAATGTATGCGGAAAAAAACCGGATGAAGACTGTAAAATGCCTGAAGTAAATAAAGCCTAGGCCAACAAAAATTAACTACATCAGCTGCTTTTATTGCAGCTTTTTTTATGTCATACCTTTTTGAATTTCTATCTTACCATTCGTATTTCTTCTAATTTGAAATAAATTCGAATGACTAAAAAACCAATTTCTAGAAAAAAATTCTTAAAAAATTCTGCTTTACTTTTAGGAAGTGCTACTTCATTATCAAGTTGTATATCAGAAACAACAAATAATAGCAACTCCGATATTTATACCAATAAAAAGTATACATGGAAAATGGTAACCACATGGCCTCCAAATTTTCCAATCCTAGGTGAAGGTGCTAATTTATTTGCAGATTGGGTTAATGAGATGTCTGGTGGTAGATTACAAATTAAAGTATTTGGCGGCGGGGAATTGGTGCCACCGCTAGAAGCGTTTGACGCTGTCAGCAATGGCGCGGTAGAAATGGGTTCTGGAGCAGCTTACTATTGGGCAGGATTGTCTCCTGCGTTTCAATTTTTTGCAACTGTTCCTTTTGGTATGAATAATCAGCAATTAAATGCTTGGATGCTAGAAGGCGACGGAATGAAACTCTACCGTGAGCTATATTCCAAATATAATCTAGTACCTTATCTTGCTGGAAATACTGGTGTCCAAATGGGTGGCTGGTTTAATAAAGAAATAAATACTTTAGAAGATTTTAAAGGCTTAAAAATGAGAATGCCGGGACTAGGTGGAAAAGTATTAAATAAAGTAGGTGCATCTGCAGTATTGGTTTCTGGTAGCGAATTATATACCAGTTTAGAAAGAGGCGTTATTGACGCTACAGAATGGATAAGTCCTTTTCATGATTATGCCATGGGATTCCATAAAATTGCCAAATATTACTATAGCCCAGGCTGGCATGAACCAGGAACAGGGTTAGAATTGTTTGCCAATAAAAGAGCATTAGAAAAACTACCGACTGATTTGCAAGCAATCATAGAGTGTGCATCCCACAAATTAAACTTATGGATAGTCTCAAATATAGAAGGAAAAAACCGCATCTATCTCCAAAAAATGAAAGAAGAAAAAGAGGTAGAATTTAGATTATTCTCTGATGAAATATTATCAGTATTAAAAGAAAAAACAAAAGAAGTATTAGAAGAAATTACGGAATCAGATCCATTTTCTGCGAAAGTCTATGCAAACTATTCTAGCTTTCAAAATGAAATTTCAGCATGGTCAAATCTATCCGAAAAAGTATATTACAATAGCCTAACATGAGAAAAATAATAATCAGTTTATTACTAATATTGTTTCTTTTGGCTTTTGGAATGTACTATTATTTGAGTTACAATTACTTTATAATCACGGGATATGCAGCAAAGAAAGCTTGTGGTTGCGGATTATTGGCAGAGCGAGATATTGAGTCAATCAAATCTCAAGATTTAGCACAATTCCCATTAAGCTTAGTCAATATAACAATTGACAAATCAACCAATGAAGCCAACGCATCACTGCTAGGTTATTGGAAAAGCAAAGCTATGCTAACCAAGGATCGCGGATGTATTTTAATCAATAACGAAAAGGAAGAAATTAACAATGTAGGATTTCCTAATGAAAAAATAATTTCAACAGATATTGATACCGTCTTTAATGATTTCACACCAAATGAAGCGTTAGAATCAGCAGTAGATTATGCATTCGATAAAGAAAATGAATATATCAAAAAAACAAGAGGACTTCTAGTAATTAAAGACAATAAACTTATTGCCGAACGTTATGCAAAAGGATTTGATAAAGACACAAAGATCCTTGGTTGGTCTATGAATAAATCAATCTGCAACACCTTAATTGGAATCCTTGTTAAACAAGGCAAAACTTCACTGAATGAACAAAATTTATTTTCAGAATGGAGCAATGACCAGCGAAAAAATATTACACTAGATGACTTACTACGTATGCGCTCAGGTTTAAAATGGGATGAAATCTATACACATCGAGCTGACGCTACTCAATTATTGTTTGAGACCTATTCTTGTGGAGATTTTGCAATTGATAAAGAATTGGAATTCGATCCAGGAACCTATTGGGAGTATTCGTCAGGAACCACCAATATTTTATCTAGGTATATTCGAGATATAATAAATAATGATGAGGCATATCTGAGATTTCCATATGATTCTCTGTTTAATAAGCTAGGCATGAATTCTATGGTGCTGGATACTGACCAAGAAGGAAATTACATTTTATCTTCTTATGGATATGCGACGATCAGAGATTGGGCAAAATATGGCCTTTTATATGCCAATGAAGGCAGGTTAAATGGAGATCAAATTATTTCAAAAGAATGGGTCAATTACTCCAAAAGCATAACAGAAAATTCTACCGGCAAGTGTTATGGATCTCATTTCTGGCTAAATACAGATGGTATTGCATTCCCCAATGCGCCACATGATTTATATTATGCCAGCGGATATCAAGGTCAATATGTTTTTATCATTCCTTCCAAAAATGCAGTCATTGTCAGAATGGGATTAACTCAAGACGAAGATTTTGACATGAATGGCGTATTGTCTAAAATATGTGCTGTGATTTAAAATAATTTGGTTCTGGTAGGGTAACTTCCTTATAAGTTGTTTAATTATTGACAGGCTTTAATTTAGGAATTTATCATAATTATCACATCAAATTAAAATCTAATCATATTGAAATATTTATTGATAATAATAGTTTTTGTTTTTCAATTAGGCAAAAATTTTGGACAAGACGATTTCTTTGACCACAAGGAGACATTGCTTCTTATGGGAACAAGATTTGAAATAACGGCGATTTCTGACTCTCAAGAAATATCAATAAATGCTGTAAATAAAGGAATAAAAGAAATCCAACGAATCGAAGAGTTAATTTCATCTTGGAAACAAAATTCTCAAACTACAATGATTAATAATAGTGCTGGGATTAATCCAGTAAAAGTTGATCGCGAACTATTTAACCTTATAGAAAGGTCAATAAAAGTTTCAGAACTTACCAATGGTGCTTTTGATATTACGTTTGGAAGTATTGAAAAATTATACCAATTTGATAAAACAGAACAGCAAATGCCAAGTGATAGCATTAGACTCAAATCCGTTCAGAAGATAAACTATAAAAATATCGAATTAAATAAAACCAATCAAACTGTGTTCTTGAAAGAGATTGGAATGAAAATAGGTTTTGGAGGAATAGGAAAAGGATATGCTGCCAATCGAGCATTAGAAATTATACAAAATATTCCAGGCGTAAAAGGAGGTTTAGTAAATGCCGCAGGAGATTTAAAAGCATGGGGAATTTCCAATAATAAAGAAGGATGGCCAATTCAAATTTCTGACCCAGAAAATATAAATAATAGTATTGCCTGGTTAAATCTGATGGACAATGCTATTGTAACCTCTGGAGATTATGAAAAATATTTTACCAGTAACGGAGTAAGGTATGCGCACATCATTAATCCTAAAACGGGAATCCCAACTACTGGAATTAAAAGTGTCACAATAATATGCCCAGATGCAGAATTGGCGGATGCATTGGCTACTTCTGTATTTGTATTAGGCGAAACCGATGGTTTAAAACTTATTGATAAACTAAAGCATGTTGAAGCACTAATAATCAATGACCAAAATGAATTATTGAGTTCTAAAAATTTAAAAATTAATACTTACTAAACCATGAAGTACAAGAAAATTAAATATTTAAATCTGCTTTGTCTATTATTAATAGTATTAAGTATTTTCTCCAGTTGCGTATCAATAAAGGATTACGATAAAATGTATTTGAATGACAAAGAGATGGTATTGTCTGAAAAAAAAATTGAGATGTTTGAAACTAATTTTTCTGCTTATCGAGAAGGTGCTGCTGGTGCAAATGGCGGTAAAGTTGGAGGTGGGTGTGGTTGTAACTAAAACTAAAAAATGAAATTACTACTTAGCATAATATTTACTCTATTATCATTCTTCTTATTAAGCCAAGAAGATTATACCATGATGGGAAATTCGGATTTTGTTGACATAGATTTTCTCAGTAGCTACTACAATCAAGACGGTAATAATGGTGCAGTAACGGGAGGCGTAGGCACTGAGGCATTGACTGACGTATCTACCCTATTCGTTGTCAATGTACCTTTAGATAGTACTAGGTCAATTAATGGAACTATTGGTGCTGACTATTATACTTCTGCATCCACAGATAACATTGATGACAATAGGTCCTCTGCTTCGAGCAAAGATGTACGTGCTTATGCAAATTTTGGATTTACAAAAAAGTATTTAAAGAAAGGATTCACCATTGGGACAAGAATTGGGTTTTCTACAGAATATGATTATACTTCATTCAATGGAGGTTTTAATTTGGCTAAAGAATTTAATTACGGCAATACAGAGATTGGCTTTTCTGGACAAGCATTTATAGATCAATGGAGTTTGTATTTTCCAAGCGAATTACGTGGAAGTGTCGATGTAGATACTAAATCTAGAAATTCCTATAATTCACAGTTAAGCTTTTCTCAAGTGATTAATCGTAGGCTTCAGTTTTCTCTTTCCGCAGAAGCAATTTACATGAAAGGATTATTGTCAACACCTTTTCATAGGGTGTATTTTTCAGATTCTAATAATCATGATATAGAGCGACTACCTAATTCAAGATTAAAACTTCCGTTTTCCATCAGAGTAAATTATTATCCTTTTGAGAGTCTAGTATTAAGAAGTTACTATAGATATTATACCGATGATTTTGGAATCAATGCACATACGATTAGTATTGAAACACCGATAAAATTGTCTTATAGTTTTTCTATTTCTCCTTTTTATCGATATCATAAACAATCCGAATCAGATTATTTTGCAGCGTATGAAATCCACAAATCTACTGATGAGTTTTATACCAGTGATTACGATTTATCAGGTTTATCAACCAACAAATATGGTGTAGGCATAATGTACAATCCTGCGTTTGGTCTGACTAGAACCAAGATTCCTTTTAGCAAAAAATTATTGCTTTTAAACAGTATTCAATTGAGAGGATCTTATTACGAACGAAGTACAGGATTGAAAGGATATTCAATTTCTTTGGAATTAAATATGAAGTTTTAAACTCCTAAAAACAAATCTAAAGTTTGCAAAAATAAAAGAGGCTTCAAAATTGAAGCCTCTTTCTATATCATTAAAAGTATCTTATATTAATTACTACGCAAAAAGTTCAGTTCTTGCAAAGTGATAATCTCCTTCGATTTCTGCATTTTCGTCAGAATCTGATCCATGCACTGCATTTTCTCCGATGCTGCTCGCATACAGTTTTCTGATGGTTCCTTCAGCAGCTTCAGCAGGATTGGTAGCTCCTATTAATGTTCTAAAATCTTCAACTGCATTATCTTTTTCCAAGATAGCAGCTACTATTGGACCTGAAGACATAAACTCTACTAACTCACCATAAAATGGTCTTTCTTTATGAACTGCATAAAAGCCTCCTGCAGCTTCAGGCGTTAATCTAGTGTACTTCATAGCAACTATCTTAAATCCTGCTTTATTGATCATTTGTAAAATATTACCAATGTTACCTGCTTTTACAGCATCTGGTTTGATCATTGTGAATGTTCTGTTTCCTGACATTTTTGTTTATTTTTATTTGTTGCGCAAAAGTATAAAATGCTGATATATAATGCATTTTTTTCAGAAATAAAATAGCTTTTTTGCTTTTCTATCTGATTAATAAAAGTTAAAACACATTTTTTGTAGCGTAGAAATCCATAGGATTCACCAAGTATTATATTTTCTGTCAACTTAGGTATGCAAATTCTCAATAAATTTTACCAATTTTGCAGCCACAGATGATAGACTACACCGCAATCAAGAAAATATTAGAATATCCTAAGGATATTGTTGTTGTAAGCCATAGAAATCCTGATGGAGACGCCATCGGCTCTTCAATGGGAATAAGACGTTTTTTAGAAAAATTTGGACATAATGTCAAGGTAATCTACCCTTCTGACTACCCAGAGACTTTCAGTTTTATCAGAGGCATCGAGCAATGTGAAATCTATGATTCGGATCCTGAACTTTGTGAAAAAGCGGTTTCTCAAGCGGAAGTAATTTTTTGTTTAGATTTTAATGCATTGGATCGTATTGATAAGCTTGGCGTAGCTATTGAAAATAATATGGGCATTAAGATTATGATAGATCATCATCTCGATCCGGAACCTTTTAGTGATTACGCACTCTCTGATACAACGGCAAGTTCTACTTGTGAATTGGTTTATGAGTTCATTCAAAATTTATCTGAAGACAAAAAACTAGATAGAGAAATTAGCGAATCCTTGTTTGTTGGGCTTATTACAGATACAGGTTCATTTAAGTATGCGACCACACCGCGTACTTACGAAGTAGCATCCAAACTCAAAGCCAAGGGAGTTGATGATTACCAATTAAATGATTACATTTTTAATTGTATGTCACATAAACAGATGACCTTGCTTGGACACTGTTTGGCAAATCGTTTGGAAATATTGCCTCAGCATGACACAGGTATAATCCATTTAACAAAAGAAGATTACGAAAATTTTTCTATAGGAAGAGGAGACACGGAAGGAATCGTTAATCAAATTTTGATGATAAAAGGAATTAGAGTAGCAGCTTTTATCACAGAACAACCCACAATAGTCAAATTGTCCTTGCGATCCAAAGGAGATATCTCAGTACAAGATTTAGCCAGAAAGTACTTTAAAGGTGGTGGGCATAAAAATGCAGCAGGTGGTGCAGCTTATGCAAAATTAGAAACCGTTTTAGATAAATTTAAATCAGTTATTCCAGAATATATTACAAAATAAAAATTCATTTACATTGAAAAATATACTTACTTTTTCTCTCGTCATTTTCTTATTAAGTTCATGTGGTAACAGTAATGAAAAAATGATAAAGGGGTACAAATCTGTCCAACATAATAACACAGGTGGTGCGTTACCAGATATGAATGATTTCGTACATTTTCATCTTAATATCTATGATGACAAAAAGAACTTATTGCAATCAGTGCAAGATGAAAATAATTTACCTGTCATACAAATAGTACCAGAAGAACAATCTAAAGATGCATCGAATCCAATATTGAATTTAATTAGTAATCTGGCTATTGGCGATAGTGCATCGTTATTTATACCTATAGATTCTATTCCGAATCCTTCTCCAGAGATGAAAGAAACTTCACTTGTAGAGTATGTGGTTACACCTATGATGATGCATACTGAAGAAGAATATAAAGCATGGGCACAAAAAATTGTTGACGATAAAGTTGCAGTCGGAGAAAAGGCTGTTAAAGATTATTTGAATGAAGATTTTGATGGTCAAATCATTGATTTAGAAAATGGATTTAAGGTTTATATCATTGAAGAAGGAGAAGGAGAGCATCCTACTGCAGGTCAAAACGTAGCCGTAGATTACACTGGATACTTAAGGGATATGACTAACTTTGACAATTCTTACAAAAGAGGAAGACCATTTACTTTTAGAATCGGGCAAGGCATGGTTATACAAGGATGGGACAAAGGAATTCCGTTTTTGAAGCCAGGAGGTAAAGCTATTTTAGACGTCCCATACGCATTAGGTTATGGTGCTGCTGGATCGCCTCCATCTATTCCAGCAGAATCAGATTTAATATTTTATGTAGAATTATTAGGCGTACAATAATCATATTTTTTAATTAAAAAAAAGGCTTAATATGACCATAGAGCAATTATCAGAGCTCAAGGAAAGACTAGAAGCAATTAGGGGGTATCTTTGACGTCGATAGACGAAAGATAGAAATACTAAACGACGAGGAAAAAGCTGCAGATCCAGAATTCTGGCAAAATCCCGATAATGCACAAACAATATTAAAACAACTCAAAGACAATAAAAGCTGGGTTGAAACTTATGATTCTCTAAGCACAGCTATAGAGGATACTGAGGTATTGTTTGAATTTCAAAAGATGGGAGAAGCCACTGAGACTGAAGTAGAAACTAAATATAAGGAATGCTTCAAAATCATTGAAGATATAGAATTTAAATCTACCCTCGATCAGCCAGAAGATGCTTTATCTTGTTACTTAGAAATCAATGCCGGTGCTGGTGGAACAGAAGCTTGCGATTGGGCAGACATGTTACAGCGGATGTATATCATGTATGCAGAAAAAAATGGATTTAAAATTCGTGAAGTCAATAAAGTAGATGGAGATGTTGCCGGCATCAAAAGTGTAGAGTTTGAAATCGAAGGTCAATCTGCGTATGGAATGTTAAAAGGTGAGAATGGAGTACATAGATTGGTGAGGGTAAGTCCATTTAATTCGCAAGGAAAACGAATGACCTCATTTGCCTCTGTATTTGTTCACCCAATGATAGATGACTCTATAGAAGTAGACATTAATACCGCTGATCTCAAATGGGATACATTCAGAGCAAGTGGTGCTGGTGGACAGCATGTAAATAAGACAGAATCCGCCGTGCGTGTAACGCATATACCATCCGGTATTGTTGTAGAATGTCAGAAAGAACGATCGCAACATATGAATAGAGAACATGCAATGACCATGCTTAAATCTAGATTGTATGAAGCAGAAATCGAACGACAAAAGAAAGAGAAAAGTCAAGTAGAAGGAACTAAGATGAAAAACGAATGGGGTTCCCAAATAAGATCATATGTCTTAGACGACAGGCGTGTAAAGGATCATCGGACAAATCACGAAACTAGAAATCCCGATAACGTATTGGATGGAGACTTACAACCTTTTCTCAAGGCATTTTTAATGTGGGACGGCAATTAGATTTTGAACAATTATTAGTAACTATATTTTAAACACCTATTTCTCAATATCTTATTCGCCAATAAGGATTACGCTTACCTTCAATAGATTCGTCAACATATTTCTTGACAATCTTATTGAACTCAGTGGTATTTAGTTCCTTACCTTTCATCTTTTTAGGTAGGGGCAATTTATCGTCAGCAATTGTAAGATCAACTTTTGTAGCAGTAACGATTGCGTTACCGTCATTAATGTTCAATTCTAATATCATTCCTGGTAAACCACTGTACCCTTCTGGACCAGAACTCAACATTATAGCATCGCTAAACCATGCGTGGATCACTTGATTTTTTACTGTATCAATGGTCTCTGCTTTCATACAAATGTATCCTGCGACTTCTTTTATCTCATTGAGGATTTTCCATTTTACGCTTGGAATTTCATCTTTAATTCGATATTTCTTACCTAGTAATTCTATCCAATCCTCTTTCTTTTGCGTTTTGTGATTTCTAATTAAACCAAACGCTTCAGATTTCCAAGAATAATATCCTTCAGATTCTTCGATGGGTTTTCTGGTATAATAACTTGATGTTTCATTAAAATGTAAATTGTAATCAGTTCCTTTACCACCATCACTATTTCCCCAATTTAACATTGCTCGGTCTATATCCTCTTGTGTCATCCAGGGAAGATCAGTCATGATTTTTACCCAATCTGTCTTTCTATTGTACGTTACCACTCCATTGACGGATTGCGCCCCCGTTACTGGAATAAAAAAAACTAAAATTAATAATCCATAAATATATTTCATACTAGACAATTATTGCTTTATTTTAAAAAATTACCACCATCCATTTTTCTGTACTCCATCCTTAAGTCCGCGTAAATCATATGCCATACTAAACATTAAATACCTTCCTATCGCTTGTGTCGTAGATGACAATACCCTATTGCCAAAAGTAGATTGTGAAATACCAACGCTCTCGTTCAAAGCATCATATATAGAAAGTCTCAACTCTAATTTATTGCCTTTCAAAACGTGTTTATATATTGATGCATTAAGAATCGGAATTTGTTGATTGAACCCAAACCTATCATTAGTATAAGTTGCAAAATCAAAACTAGAATTTAGATAAATTCCCCAAAGCGTTTTTGCGTTAAACTCTACATTGTAACTATGATTTTCTATCCTTTGATCTTGGGTAATATTTATATCGTACTTTGTATCGATAAAATTCCAATTTGCATTCAAATAAATACCTACATTTTTATGCGGAGTAATAGATAGTCTGACAGATGGACTTAGGCTGTTAGTGGTAGTGATATTTTCAAATGTATTTACAAAAGATGTACGTTTATTTAATCTATATCTTGCATTTGTACGAACAGTAAATTTGTTTTTTACGATTGGAAAACTTAATCTCACTGATGAGCTAAACGCAGTTCCATCATCAACATTTATTGGGCTTACAAAACTGATTAGATTATCATTTACTCCTTCATCTGTTGAAATCTGATTTTCATAAATGCTATAGGATGCACCAAACCCAATTCTTGTCCCTGACAATGGAAAAGACCTACGGGCATTAAAACTAATATCATTGGTTATTTCAGGTGTTAATGATGGATTACCCGTTCTTATATATAATGGATTTCTATTATCAACTACTGGTTGTAAGTCTGCTACATTGGGTTCCTGCGCACTACGTTCATAGCCCAATGAGATCGAGGCATTTCTGACCGGAGAAAATTCAAAATTAAAATGAGGAATGATGTTGTTAAAGTTTCTTGATACTGTATTCTGTTCATCATTGGTATTTCCTAGCATTAATGTGCCTTGTAAATCAAAAGCCAGATAACCGACACCGACGGATACATTGGTACCGTCATGTGAATATCTTATTGCAGATCCAAATCTATTAGACGTAATCGAGTTTTCAAATGATCGAGTTAAAAACATATTCGGAGACCTAGTTTGTCCTTCAATATCATAAACATCATTTAGCCCAGATTCAACTCTATTACTAAAGTTATAAAAACTCTGTAGAAAAAACTTTTTCGATAATGGTTCTACATAAACTGCATTTGCCCCTATTTGTTTTTTATCGGCGATGTCATTCCATTCTTGATTCACATTAATTAGGCTATCTGCCGATCCAGTATTATCAAACAACATAATGTCTGATCTTTGGCTTCTTTGATCGTCTAGTTCAGTAGTTAAGAAAGTTGCATTCGCACCAAATCGTCTACCTTTCTTTTTGAATTTCTTTCTAAATGTCAAGGCACTATTTACCAAATATCCTTTTCGACTTAAACTATTGTCAAAATTTGTTCCGCTCCGTCTTATTCCATTTTCTGACAAGGAAATATTCCCAAAACTCTGATTATTCTCATCTACTAAAGCAGCATCAAATTCAAATTTAATGGTATGTAAAGAATCTATTTCATGTTCTACTTCTAACTCTGTTCTATGACCAGTTGAACCCTCATCAGAGTTTGTGATATTACTTTCATTTATAGTAGCATCGGTTAAAAATTTGTCTTCTTGGCCTACCACATTTTTAATTAGGCCTTTGCGGTTATAAAAATATACTGCGCTGGCTTTTGTTTTTTTATTATCGAAATTTAGGTTAGCACCACCATTATAATTTTCGGGAAAACCACCATTGTTTTGCCCATCAAAAAATATTGATTGGATATTGCTTTCAATGCTTCTTTCCCCACCACCAAAAATAATTCGGTGCATTCCTCCTCCACCTCCAAAACCGTATCCTCCACCAAAATCAAAATTGAAAGATTGTGATCCCATAAAATCTCGGTAATCATTCCAAGACAATCCATTCCTACCAGTATTGTTTGCAACACCCACAATACTAAATTGGATTGTTTTGTTGAACTTATTGTAGTTGCCTTTTAGCTCACGTCTAGATTCTGTGCCTA
The DNA here is from genome assembly GCA_020630525.1 of Saprospiraceae bacterium. GTDB lineage: Bacteria > Bacteroidota > Bacteroidia > Chitinophagales > Saprospiraceae > JAHDBF01. The sequence goes on along the minus strand of JAHDBF010000040.1, from coordinate 2,222 downwards.
CACCTGCAATTATTTTTCCAAAACCACCTTTTTTAAATTCTTCTTTCAGTTCAAGATTCATAGTTTTATCCTTTTCTGAAGTGGCACTTAGTCCTGTAACTTTTTCTTCTTCAGTTTTGGTATCGAACACCTGAACTTTAGAAATTCCCTCAGCAGGCAAATTTTTTGTTGCTGCCTTAGGGTCATTCCCAAAAAATGATTTCCCATCTACTGTAACTTTAGTCACTTCTTTACCATCAGCTTCTATTGAGCCATCTTGAGCTACTTCCATTCCTGGGAGTCTTCTTAATAAATCTTCTACCGTTGCTCCTTCGGGAACTTGAAAAGTTGTAGCATCATACTCTATCGTATCACCACGCATTTTGATAGGTGCTTTTGCTGCTTTAATGACTACTTCCATCAACGCTTCTGCTATTTCTGTCATTTTTATTTGTCCTAAATCTAGATCTTGATTGCTTGCTAGATCAATCGGTGTTGATAATGGTAGATATCCTACATAAGTGGTTTTTACCAAATAATTTCCTGCATCCACATCCTTAAACTTAAAAGATCCATCCATCTCACATCGTGTATAAGAAACCATGGTTGAATCTATCTCATCCAAAAGTAATACAGTGGCCATAATTAGCGCATTATCCAAGGTATCTGTCAAAATACCTTTTATGGTACTATTAGATTGCGCATGCAAGCTTGAGAAAGAAAGGAAAATAAATGAGAAAACAAATAATAACTGTTTCATAGAAAGTTGGCTTAAATGTTATTATGAAGTAATCAAAACTAACAATTGATATTCAGAATTATGTTAATATATACCTAATGTAATGTTAATACTGATGCTATAAAACGTATTTAAGGTGCATTGCATTTCATCAAAGAATCATTACTTTTGGAAGATGGAAAAGATATTAGTAGCAAACAGAGGTGAAATAGCAATCAGAGTAATGAAAACAGCAAAGAAAATGGGTATAAAAACGGTAGCCATCTATTCTGAAGCTGATAAAAATGCCTTACATGTTCAATGTGCAGATGAAGCATATTTAGTGGGTCCAGCGCCATCGAGAGAATCTTATCTTAAGATTGATAAAGTGATAGAAGTGGCAAAAATGTCTGGTGCGGATGGCATTCATCCTGGATATGGATTCTTAAGCGAAAATGCAGAATTTGCAGAAAAAGTGGAAGCTGCAGGAATCAAATTTATAGGACCATCTCCATATTCTATATCCATTATGGGATCGAAATTAGCTGCAAAAGAAGCTGTATCAAAATATGATATCCCAATGGTGCCAGGTACCGACCATGCGGTAAAAGATGTAAATGAAGGATTAGCTGCTGCAATAAAAATTGGATTTCCTGTATTAATCAAAGCCTCCGCTGGCGGTGGAGGAAAAGGCATGAGACTGGTAGAAAACAAAAATGAATTTGAAGAACAATTTAATAGAGCTAAAAGTGAGGCATTGTCTTCTTTTGGTGATGACGATGTCTTTATTGAAAAATATATTACCTCACCGAGACATATAGAAATCCAAGTGCTTTTTGACAATCACGGTAATGGTATACATTTGTTCGAACGAGATTGTAGTATTCAACGTAGACACCAGAAGGTTATCGAAGAAGCGCCAAGTGCAAAAATCTCAGAAGAAATAAGACAATCAATGGGTCGTGATGCACTCAAGGTTGCTCAATCATGTAATTACTCAGGTGCTGGGACTGTAGAATTTATCATGGATGATAAGCAGAATTATTACTTTTTAGAAATGAATACACGTCTACAGGTAGAACATCCAGTTACTGAAATGATTACAAAAGTTGACCTCGTAGAACAGCAAATAAAAGTAGCAAGAAATGAAGTCCTAGCCATTCAACAATCAGACTTAACAATCCAAGGTCATGCAATAGAATTAAGGGTTTATGCTGAAGATGCAAATAACAATTTTGCTCCAAGTATAGGAACAATAAGTAAGTACAAAATCCCGACCGGATCAGGAATTAGAGTGGATCATGGATTTGTAGAAGGTCATAAAGTACCAATATATTACGATCCTATGATAGCAAAATTGATCGTGCATGCTGAAACAAGAGAATTGGCTCTTGAGAAATTAAATTATGCAATTCAACAATACGAGATCAAAGGTATTTCTACAACCTTGGAAGTTGCCCAATTCATTATTGGTCATAGCGATTTTAAAGATGGATCATACGATACAAAGTTTATTGGAAATTAT
>JAHDBF010000207.1 GCA_020630525.1 Saprospiraceae bacterium | reverse complement strand
AAAATCAAATTATCTTTCCAAACGCCATTTAACTTACCAATCTTTTCTCGATATCCCACAAGCCTGAATCCACATTTCTCATGCAGTATTTTACTGCCTATGTTTTCGGGAAAGATACCAGCTTGCAATGTCCAAATATTATTCGATTCACTTTCGGCAATCAGTTCATTAAGAAGAATTTTACCTACACCTTTTCCTCTTGAATCTTCAGCCACATACACACTCACTTCTGCGACTCCACCATAAACACATCTACTCGATACTCCAGAAAGTGATGCCCATCCCAGCATTTTTTCATTCTCAATAACGGCAATTCTGCCGAAATCGAGATGGGCATTATCCCAAGATTTCCAATCTGGAACTTCTGTTTCAAAGGTTGACAAACCAGTCGCTAATCCATCACGATATATGCTTTGTACTTCCTGAAAATCATCCTTATTAAAATGTATAATTTTCATATTAACAACAACCAGAACCTGGAGAACAACTATTTCCTTCTGCAATTTCAAACATTGGCTTTGCCGTTTCTTTTTCAGGAATTCCACAGTTACTCTTTGCTAGACAATCAGTATTCTTGGATGTCAATTTAAAATTTGTTCCATCAAAATCTAGCCCATATTTACCAATCGTTTCACCTTGATACTCTACTTCGATTTCTTCATTTTCCAACCCAAGTAACTTTTCGGATAACTCGATAATACTTACCAATTTTTCAGGATGTAATCTATGGTCATAATCATCAGCATTCCATAGCTGAAAAGAGGCGACAGTTTCTGTTCTCCTAGTACCACCACAATCAATAAAATCTTTAGTAACTTTCCCTACCTCTGTAACATGAAAGTGGGTTGGCACCAATTCTCCATTTGGTAATTCAAAAGCGATATTTTTCAATTTACCCAACGCGTTTTTTACTTCTTTAATTTTCATAACTGTTCGTTTTTAAAATATATTTTTCCTAGCAAGTCTTTCTAGAGCTTACCAGTTTTTTGCCAAATAAATCATTGAATAGTGACTTAATATATCTATAAGTTTTGGGATCAACACAGTAACATATACTAGTACCGTCAACACTTCCTTTTATCAAACCAATACTCTTCAATTCTTTTAAGTGCTGAGAAATTGTTGGCTGTGACAACCCGACAACATCGACTAAATGACCACAAATGCATTTATTTACTTTAAGCAAATGCTGGAGAATCGCAATACGTGCTGGATTTCCCAATACTTTAGCTATTGATGCAAGCTCATTTTGCTCTTTTGTAAATAATTCTGATTTAGTAACACCCATTATAATATTTATATATTGCAATATTACGATTAATAAACTTATAATGCAAGTATCGCTATATGCCAATTAAACAAAATATTGAAACAAGGTAGTAGGACTTAATTACCACCATACAATAAAGAATTGTGTAAATATTTGACCTTCTTTTTGCCACACCAAGAGAGATTGTCTTTGCTCTAATGATTGGACAATCTCACTGTCAATATGGTGAATACTGGTCCAACTATTATTTACTGAAGGATCAATTCCCCACGAAGTTTTAGGAGGTATGAAGTAATATTTATTTCTATTATTAATCGAAATGAAATCGGAATAATTTAGATAATAACCAACTATAGCTTTTTTATAAACAGACTCAATTTCTCCAATATACTTATAAGGAACAAATAATGAGACCAACAAGCAAAGTACTTGGCTAATTTTTTCAATTGGTAGATCTACTAATTTATCTTTTGCACATTCAGAATACAATAATGGAAATTGCTTTTGCTTTGTCTTCCATAACTTTTGTGTCAAAGAATCATTTTTATTTGGACCAATCCAGTTGTTCTTTTGATAAAGAGAATGGTTGGGATCAAATAGGTAAAACTTATATGCCATCTCCATATGAAAGATTTCATCAGTATGCATATTCTGGATTATAAAATCCAATTCACCAATTGTTTTTTTATCATTGATAAGTTGGACATTTTCCTTTAGCATATTGTAATTTTCTGAACGGTGAATTAATTCAGAAACTACATTTTCTGCGACATGACCTAGTCTTAAATTGGTCGGTAATTGGAAATCAATATTATCATTAAGAACCAATTCTGATAAATTAAAACTAGGCAATCCAGTTATGGAAGGATCAAGGCTTGGCGTATTTAGTATTGATAATATTCTACTTTTGTTGTCCAAATGAATGTTATATTTTTTCTATGCAATCCTAATGGTTTATATATCATTCACAAATTCTAAAAATATTTTCTTATGCAATTCTAAATCCATATTAGGGGAAAGTGCCACTCTTGCGATATAATCCTTATCACCTTCTTTGGTCGTGCCTTGAGTAGAAGTTGCAGGGATTGTCCAGTAACAACCTTTTAGCTGTCCATAACTTACACAATGTTTACTTTCATTTGGAATTTGAGTAATCATCAACTTGATTAATTTATGGTTTAAGGCACGTTTGTAAGATTCTTTTTCTTCAGGAGTATCACCTTTTGTCGGTAGATCAAGAGAAAAAACAGATGGAGTGAATCCTTCTTTTGCCAATTCTTCAGAAACAAAATTAATTTTTGCATCTGGTAATTTCTCTTTAATAAATCCTACAAATGATTTTGTATTATCGTATGCATCTTGTATCCTTTGATTCATAGATGGCATCTGATTGGCTAAAATTTCGTATTGTAAATATGTTGCTTCATTATCACAAACGTTTAAGTGAGATTCTATTTTTTCCATTAGTGAACTTGTCTTCTCATTCCCAACGCAGTAACCTGCGTTACATAAGCCACCACTTGGGAACTTAGATCCACTAGAATAAGAAATGGTTTTTACAGAAGAAAGAATTCCTTCACTTCCTAGAAAATCAACATTAGGGCAAAATGTTTGATCTAAAATAAAAACTGGTTCTACAGCAACACTACCGTTTTGAGTATGTCTTTCCTTACTCAAGACATTTTTCAATGCATCTAAATCCGGAACTTCAACTCTTGGGTTGGTAGGGATCTCAGCAATGATGTATGGTACTGCATCTTCATTGGCAATTTGCGTCAATACAGATTCTATACTTTGAACCATGTCATTGCCTCCGTCAACAGGAAGATCCACAATCTCGACATGCTCAATAACTGCAGCTACCCTTCTTGCTTGATCATTGGTTCCTCCGTAACAGTTTGGAGGAACAACGATTTTAATATTTTTGCCATTGTGGTTTTCTTGCGCATGATGTATCAAACCCATCATTATCGCATATTGAATAGATAAACCACTCGAAGCAATTAACGGTTTTGTGTATGCGTTTGTGATTTCCTTTATTATATTTTCTACCTTTAATTTATTAGTATAATCTTCGCTAATCGAATTTTGGTTTACCTCACCTATTAATTCACTAAGTAATGAAAAACAATCTGCTGGCGTCATTGCGATTGTTTCCCTTCTCCTAACATGTTGTATTTCTGAGATATAAGATTCATTTTTTGCTCCATTGATAAAAATGATACTCCCGTAGCGTTGATCTACTTTCACTAAAAAGTCTACTTGTTCATCTATATTTATATCAAACAAATTATTTTCATTTGAAACAAAAATGGTACTTCCATTGAAGTCTGGTATTGTATTCCCTTTTTGCAATTTTAGTACTTCAAAAGAATAACCGTAAACATTTCTTAATATTTCTGTATCAAAGCAACTAGGCAAATTTGTTTCATAGACTATCTGCGTTGCTTTATTGAGAAGTGCGTTTTTTCTTAACACTGCCATTATTGCAATGGTTTGGGATGCAAAACTGATGACATTATTGGCTTGTATACTATTTGATTTTGCGATTACCCATTCTAATAAACAAGACAGTGGATGTCCCAGTCTTATATAATCATAAGCGGTTGGCAATTCGCCTAATGCTGCTTTCTCAAAATTATCTTCAGAAAACAATTGCTCAAGATGTGTTAAAAACTCAACTTTAGCCAATTTTTCATTATAAATATCCAGTCTATGTGTAGTCAGTTTTAACCAATCTGCTGGCGTATTTTCTAACACATTTTTTATGTATGCTTTTATTCTTTTATTGTCCATTTTTTCCACCTTTTAAGATGCGGCGGCAAGATACGTTAATTGGAGTTTTTTATTATTAGAAGCCAAAAATTA
>JAHDBF010000039.1 GCA_020630525.1 Saprospiraceae bacterium | reverse complement strand
TTTTTGTTTTACAAAATAGGATTACTCCTATGTTGATAAACTCTTCTCTTTCCACCTTAGGTACGAGTCGGATCACGGCGTATTCATATGTAGCTTTACTTTGCATCTTCAGCCTCTTTTACTAATACATCAATGTTGTCTAGTTTAGAAACCAAGAAGGAGACATATGCTTTTCTCAAAATTTCTGGAGAAAAAATATTGGACTCTTCGGTAAGCCAATCTTCTGGTATTTTGTCAATGATATTTTTTAATACCTGCTCGTTAATATTCTGAATTATTATTTCTGAAGCTTCTGAAAGTTTGTCCGCTCTACTTAGTAATACATGATCTTTTATATTTGCGAAAGTGCGTGTCAAATATGTTTCCCAGTTTTTCCAATTGTGATGAAAGTATAAACTGGCACCATGATCGATCAACCATAACTCATTTTTCCAGTTGAGTAAATTTGTATTTTTAGCCGTTCGATCAATGTTAAAAATCATACTGTCCAACAACACAATTTTAGAAGCAGTTAGTCCATCTCCAATTGGAACCAATGGGTCGTATGAAATAGATCCTGATAAAAAATGTAAGCCAAGATTGAGGCCTACACTAAACTTTAGTAAGTCCTGAATCTCTTCATCAGGTTCTGTTTTACTAAAAGAATCGTCAAGTTGCATAAACACCAACTCAGGTACTTTTAGACCTATTGCTCTTGCTAATTCTGCACCGATAAAATCTGCAATCAATGCCTTCTTTCCCTGTCCAGCACCTCTAAATTTTATTACATATAGAAAACCATCATCAGCTTTTACAAGTGCAGGTAATGAACCACCTTCTCGGAGCGCTTGCAGATATTGCACTACATTAACTGTTCTAATCTCATTGTTAAACATATTGACCAAGATATTAAAATCTAACCAATAATAAGTCAACTAAATGAATTACAAATTGATATCTTTTAAGAGGTACCTAAATTGATTGATAAAAAAGAAACTGAAATTAGAAGCTGAAATTAACACCAGCAGATATTTGGTTTAAATTTCCAGGCTGAAACCGTGTATTATCTTGAGCTAAGAAACTCTTACTGCCACGTAACTCCAACCCAACAAATTTTGATACTTTATATCCTAATCCTAAAGAGCTATATGCACTTGGATGGTAGGCTACTTCTTCGTTGATGATAGCATTATATTTGTCTTCTTGGAAGTAATTATTTTGAAGTAAGTTAATGCCAGTTGCTAGCGATAGATATAATCTAGAATTGATTTTGTGATTGATTACGACTCCTGCGGTATAGTTAGATTGCTTGTCATTCAGGGTGTAGTTGTCATTTTGGCTTCTAAGCGCATTATTGTTTCTTGGGTCAGTATGTAGCGTATTTACTTCTTTTGTATCAAGTGTCCCTTTTATTTTTCTACGCATCAAATTGTCTTCTTGTCCTACACCAAATGATAATCCTATAGATGTTTGTAGATTTAGTTTATACCTCCATTCTGAATTTATATTAATCAACTTGGTATTTCTTGTTGGATTAATTCCTCCTAGGATCGAAAATGAAGCTGACCAATCCGAAATGAGTCTTATTTTAGCATCTGATCTTGGCATATATGATACAGCATAATCTGTTATAACCTTAGTTTTTATAGGGTCAATTTCAGTAGAATATGCAATAAGGTTTAAAACTGATAATGCACGGATTTTATCACGTTGACTAAATAAGTTAGAAGATTCAGAATTTTCATTTTTTGATTTTGATTCTGTTTGGTATGCAAAAACATCTGCATTCATCAATGAGTTGTTCTGACTTTTATTATCAAGAATCTTTTGAATTGGATTATTATTTTCCGATGGATTAATTAATTTTCTAGTTTCGGCAGTTGATTGATTTCTTGCTTTTTTTAATTCTATTGGCGGGACTTTACTGCTTGATAAATCTGTAGTAAGTTCAATGGTGTTAGGCATGAATGCAGCAGTTGGTAGTTGATCACCGATTGATATTCTACCAATAAAAAATCCTGAGATAAATATTATCGCAAATGCAAGCAATGCTAAAGCCTTCCATAAAATAGGCTTTTTATTTTGTGGCATCTCTTCATCAAGCAATACTTCCATTGCTTTCCAACCGTTATGCATTAAATTATCCTTGCTTCTCTTCATATTTTAAGAACTCAGCTCTGTAAAGCTTTTGTAATTTTTTTCTTGCTTCTGATAAATACCATTTACTGGTATTGGTATTTATTCCAATAATTTCTGCTATTTCATGATGTTTATAGCCTTCTATGGCATACATATGAAATACTTTGTAATGTTTTTCTGGTAATTTGTTTACCAGTCTAATTAGGTCTTGAAAATATAATGAATGATGTGAAGGCACAGTTGCATCTCTTGGTTCTAATCCAAAAACCAAAAACTTAATGTCTTTAGCGTATTTTCTAAAATAGTCGCACATACTGTGATAAACTATTTTTCTAACCCATCCTTCAAATGATCCTTGAAAAGTATAACTTCCTATCTTTTGGAATACTTTTAAGAAACCATCATTAATTATATCTAGAAGTTGATCCGGATCAGTGGTGTGTTTCCGCACCATTTGCTTCATCACTGGAAAAAAATGATTATAAAGTGCTTGTTGGCTCTTTCTATTATTGTCGACACACCCATGTATTGTCGATTCTAAATCAAATTTTTTTGGTGAGAAAATACCCATGTTACTAAGTTAACGAACTAACACCGAAAAAACAACTTATTATCAAATCTAACTCAATTAAGTATCTATTTAAGTCTTTGCCAATACTAGAATATGGTATTGCTAATAATATATTAGGCTAATTACAGCTCAACAAATACTTGCAATACCGTAATCCCAGTAAAATACTTTCTGCATAATTAGTTTAGTAATTGGTTTGAGGAAAAACTGAACAAATAGCAATTTTGAAAGTAATATTTATCTTTTTAGATATTTTTCTATTTTCAACTTATTGATAATCAATTTATTAGATCAATTATTTCATATCAAAGACTTTTCTTCAATTAATAATACCTAAGACGCAGATTTCATCTGATTAGTTGGGATTAATTATATTATTCTGTGGTGTTCTGCACTGAATTAGGCGATACATAATATCTTTGCAGGCAGTACATATACAATTTTAGGATACGCGATCTAGCTTAAAATGTTTATTATAAATCAAAGCTATATTTCAAAGTATAATTGTATAATTTCTTGTTTACTATATTGTAACCAAGAGAAACTTGAGATTTAAAATTAGATGAAAGATATTGCAGACCTAGTTGCTAGGATTTTTATAGCCTTTTTGTTTTTCTACGAAGCAGTAGATAGTATTTTGTTTTTTGATGATACTTTAGAAACGATGTCTGCTTACGGCATTAATTGGAATCAAGAAATTCTCCTATCGATTATGATTGGGTTTTTGATCATCGGTGCGACTTCCGTATTGATCGGTTATTATGCAAATATAGGTGCATTCTTTTTATTGATTTATTGGGCAATATTTACGTTTACCGTATATTCTTTTTGGAATGATCCTGTAGAATTAAGGCGTGTAAATGTGTTGATGTTTATGAGAAACCTTGCCCTTTGTGGAGGCATTATGATTTTGATGCTCAATGGTTCTGGTAAATATAGTGTGCGGCGTTTGTTGCACAACCTACGATTGCCTGGATAATAAAAATGTGAACATGAAAAACAATTTATTTATAGCTTTTGAGGGAATTGATGGCAGCGGGAAAAGCACGCAAGTAAATTTATTAAGTGAAAAACTTAAAGCCGCAGGACACAAAGTTTATGTCACTTGCGAACCTACTGATAGTCCAATCGGCGCTATTATAAGAAATATTTTTAAGGGTAGGATAGAGACAGATCATAAGACAATAGCTGGACTTTTTGTCGCGGATAGATTGGATCATTTACAGAATAAGACCAATGGCATTTTGAAGAAACTTGAGGAAGGATTCACGGTAATTACTGATAGATATTATTTTTCTTCTTATGCTTATCATGGTGCACATATGCCGATTGAGTGGGTAATTGAGTCAAACCGATTAAGTGCTGAATTATTAAGACCAGACCTCAATGTATTCATAGATATTACTCCTGAAATTAGCATGGAAAGACTCAACAAAGGCCGTTCTCATATCGAGCTTTATGAAACTTTAGATAACTTAAAAATGGTGAGAGATCAATATCACAACGCTTTTAAGTTGGAAGCTAAAAATGAAAAAATATTTATAACTGATGGGAATAGAGCTTTATCAGAAATAGCAGAAGACATCTGGGAATCAGTATCTGCTATTAATTAATAGACACTCTATTTATTCACCATGTTGATTGATTTCATCAACAGTAGGATGGAGTAATTCTCCACAAAACATACAGTGTATTGCTTCTGAAGAGTGACCTTCTTTAGAACAATATCTGCAAGCTTCGTTGTATATTTCTTCTTCTCTTTTACTTTCAGTTACCATTTCAGCAGACACTATTCCTGTTGGTACTGCGATAACAGAGTAACCCAAAATCATAATCATTCCTGCCACTATCTGTCCCAGTACTGTAGTAGGAACTATGTCGCCATATCCAACTGTGGTCAAGGTAACAATTGCCCAATAAATACTTCTAGGTATACTATCAAAAGCTTCATTGGATCCACCTTCTATTACATACATTACTGAACCAAAAATACTAATCGCAATTACGATAAAAAACAAGAATACGGCAATCTTTTCTTTACTTTGATTCAATGCCTTTACAATAAAATTTCCTTGAGATGATAATCCTGCCAACTTAAATATCCGCATGACCCTTAACAATCGTAAAGCCCTAATTATCATTAGAGATTGTAAATGTCCTGGTAATATTAAACTCAAATAACTTGGTAAAATGGAGAGTAAATCTACTATTCCATAAAAACTGGTTGCATATTTTTTTGGTCGATATACACAGTAAAGTCTCAAAATATATTCTACAGTAAAGAAGATGGTAAAAAACCATTCCGCAACTAAAAATATGGTGGTGTAAACTTTAGAATATGTCGGTACCGTTTCTAATGCTACTGCCAATACACTTAACAGAATAGCAATGAAAAGTATGATGTCAAACAGTTTTCCTTCCTTAGTTTCTGCTTCAAAAATTATCTCATGGATACGCTCACGAGTAGGGTTGAAATTTTTGATTCTTTCCTTGTAACTTTTATTTGTTTTCATCGAAAAGTATCATTTGGACTTGATTAATCAATGCACGTCCTTCTGGGGTAAAAGTATTTTCATCCATAGGTGTAGATTTATCTTGGACAGCCAGCATAAAGTTGTCTGCCATTATCTCATCTGGGTGGATGATATATTGTGTATTGTCTTTTATCTGATCAAAAAACGATAGATAGTAATCTTCATGGATTTCTGGACCTATATTTTCGCCAATAAATAATGCGTAGTGATCATCTCTTTCTGCTATTCTGAATAGATCAAATTGTAGGTAGCTAAAGTATTCTGGTTTGTTGTTACTAAATTTTTTAGAGTTGGAATATATGGCTGATACGGCCTTTATTGGCTCTTTGTTTTCGGCAGTAAGCGTAATGGCATTTCCTAGCTCCAAACCATCTGGATTATATAATAATCGTTCTGCAAGTTTTGGTGGAATTTTTATTTTCTTGGTCAATGGTTCTACACCTATTAGACCATACATATCTTTTTTAAAAGTTGGATTGTATCTAGAATATATGTGAAAAATTTCGTGTAAAAATACTTGATTCAATATTGCATCATTGTCTTTTACCAATTCATTTTCTGGAATGAATATACAATTCTCCCTTGTAAAGAAAACGCCTTCACCATACAAGTCAGCTTTTATTTTGATTAGTTTGATCGGTTCATCATAAAATGATTTTGCATTGGCAAGTTGATCAATTATTTGATCTTCTACCTTTTGTATAATCTCTTTATCTTCTATGGTGAAGTCTGAAACTTCTTCTGCTAACGCTTTTTTATATTGACCTAATAAAACTTTTCTATCGATCACTTCAGAACTGTCTTTTAATAATATCGACATTTCTAGGGCTTGGACTTTATCAAAGTAATTTTCTACATCATCGGTCAATATTGCAGGGACAGCGGCGATGCTGTCTAATAAAACAAAGTTTAATTTGGTGCTTTCTGCATAGCTTGTAATCGTAGAATTTTCCGATACATTTCGTTTGCAAGAAGTAAAACTAGTGAATGCTAGTGCAATATATAGTATGGTTACTAAGCGAACGGACAACTGAATTAAGTTCATGATAAATTATTGTCACAAAGGTATATCGTTCTGAGATAGTATGAAAGGAAAATAGTCCGGAAAGCAATTTAAAAGCCTTTATTCGGTTTTGGAATGGCCTCTATCTATTAGTAAGATCGCAAATTGCTTTCCGAACAGAATCCAAATATATAGTTAGATATTTAATTATACTAATATGTTATTGGGTATTTAATACATATAAAATAATTAAATAGATGGAATTTTTATTTATAGTATAATGCTAGATATTAGGTGACGAAAATTGTCGTTTATAGTGACAAAGACAATAATTTAGTGCTTAATAGATAATTATTTGTTTAGTCACTGGGTGTGTGCATCTCGTTTATCAATGCAATGCAATCTCTCAAACTTTTTTTCCAATCAACCAATTCCATATTCCAAACTTCAGAAAATTTGCTTTTATCCATAACACTCCATAATGGTCTTGGTGCTGGTGCATTGTACGCTTCTGTTGTTGTATGCCCAACGTTACAATTAATATCAGCAATGGAAAATATTTCTCTAGCAAAATCTGCCCAATGTGTTTGTCCACTGTTGGAAAAATTAAAAACAGACTGATAAATTTTTGATTTTTCTGGATTCGAATGAATAGTTTTTGCTTGGTGTAATAATGCCAATGCAATGTCAGAAGCATAAGTAGGACTACCTACTTGATCAGCAACTATGGTCAATGCATCTTTGGATTGGCCAAGTCTTATCATTGTTTTTACAAAGTTGTTTCCAAAACTAGAATAGACCCAAGACGTTCTCAATATGGAATATTTGCATCCACTTATTATTACGTTATTGTCTCCTTCTAATTTTGATTTTGCATAGATTCCTTGAGCTAATGTTTCGTCATTTTCTTTTAATGGTCTTTTTGGATTGTGATGATATACGTAATCTGAAGAAATGTGTAGTAACCATGCATCAATATTTTTACATGCCTTGGCTAAATACAATGGTGCCTGTGCATTTACTAAATATGCATTTTCTTGATCTTCTTCTGCTTTATCAACAGCAGTGTAAGCTGCTGCATTGATGACAAAATCTGGTTTACATTTTTCTATATATTGACTGACATTATTTTGGTTTGAAATATCCAGATTTTCTCGTGATGCAAATTCAAATTTTATTTCCGGATAATCAGAGGAATGCCTTTGTAATTCTTGTCCGACTTGCCCGTTTGCTCCAGTTACCAATATGTGTATCATACTAATATTGTCTTTTATTTTTTTCTAAAATAGATTCTTATTGGGACACCTTCAAAATCAAATTTCGCTCTCATTTTATTGAGGATATAATTTTTGTAAGATTCTTTTACTTGATCTGGATAATTACAGAAAATCGCAAAAGAAGGATATGCAATAGGTAATTGCGTCATGTACTTTAACTTAATCTGATTTCCTCTAAAGGTCGGAGGTGCTACTTTTGTGATGATGTCTTGTAAAAATTCATTAAGCGTAGATGTTTTGATTTTTCTACTTCTATTTTCATGTACTTTAAATGCTGCATCAAGTGCCTGGAATACACGTTGTTTTTCTACCACACTGGTAAATAAGATTGGAACATCATTAAATGGTGCCAACTTTTCTTTAATTTTATTTTCTATATCTCTTGCAGTATTGGTTTCTTTGTTTTTTACTAGATCCCATTTGTTTACTAATATTACAAGACCTTTATTTCTTTTTACAATGAGTGAAATGATGCTTAGGTCTTGGGATTCGATTCCCATTTGTGCATCTATCATGAGTATGCAGATGTCTGATTCTTCGATTGCACGGACAGCTCTTAGTACAGAGTAGAATTCTAAGTTTTCATGAACTTTGGCTTTTTTTCTAATCCCTGCTGTATCAATCATCAGAAATTTTTTGCCAAATTTATCATAAAGACTATTGATAGAGTCTCTTGTTGTTCCAGCAATATCAGTAACGATATTTCTGTCTTCTCCGAGGAGTAAATTTGTCAAAGAAGATTTACCTACATTGGGTTGTCCTACGATGGCAAATTTTGGTAATTCATCTTGTTCTGACTCTTCAAAAGTAGGCAAACTTTCCACAAGTGCATCCAATATTTCTCCTGATCCAGATCCAGAAATCGAAGAAAGAAAAAAGGTATTGTCAAAGCCTAAGCTCCAAAATTCGTTTGCCATTAATGACCGTTGGTGGTTATCGACTTTATTTACGGCGAGGAAGATACTCTTGTTTGACCTTCGCAATAAATCTGCAACTTGCTGATCTAAGTCGGTGACGCCAGTGGTTACATCTACCATAAATATGATTGCATCTGCTTCATCCATTGCAATCTTGACTTGCTCTCGGATTGCTTTCTCAAAAACATCGTTACTGTCTTTTACAAATCCACCAGTATCAATTATGGTAAATTCTACACCATTCCAGTCAGAAGTTCCATAGATTCTATCTCGTGTTACACCACTGATATTGTCAATGATGGCTTTTTTCTCTCCGATAAGTCGGTTAAATAGGGTGGATTTTCCCACGTTGGGTCTTCCGATAATTGCAACTACAGGTAGCATTTCTTATTTGTTTATTTGATGTATCCGAATGATTTTAAAAGTCTGTCGTCATCTCTCCATTTCTCTTTGATTCGGACATAGAGTTCTAGATGAACCCTTTTTTCTATGAATAGTTCTATGGATTTACGAGATTCTGTTCCCAGTTTTTTGATGGCTTTGCCGCCTTTTCCCAATAGAATCATTTTCTGTGATTTTCGCATCACATAAATATTGGCGAATATATGTACAAATGGTTCTCCTCTTAGTTCTGATTCTTTATACGATTCGACTTCTACTTCTGTCGAATATGGAATTTCTTCCTTATATAGTTCTAATATTTTTTCTCTAATAATTTCACTGATAAAAAATCTTTCTGGTCTATCAGTCAATTGATCTTTGGGATAATATGCTGGTCCAGTTTGTAAATCAGCTTTTATGTTTTCAAATAGATTTTCTGTATTGGTTTTTTCCAATGCTGAAATCTTAAATATTTTATCAAATTTGGCAAAACTCGAATATCGATTTTCTAGTTCTGTGACTGTTACTTCATCAGTGATGTCAATCTTGTTTATGATTAAATATTTTGGAACAGTCGTTTTTTTGATTAGTTCAAAAATCTTTTCGTCACCCTCGTATTCATCTATTTTATCAACTACAAACAATACAATATCTGCATCTTCAAATGCCGAGTAAGCAAAGCTGTTCATTTGCTTTTGCATTTTGTAATGTGGATCAGAGATTATTCCTGGTGTATCCGAGAATACTACTTGATGATCTTCATCATTCCATATACCAATGATCCGATGTCTAGTCGTTTGAGGTTTATGGGTAATGATACTCATTCGTTCGCCGACCATTGCATTCATCAATGTAGATTTACCCACATTAGGTCTCCCGATGATATTTACAAAGCCAGATTTATGATTGTTTTCCAAATTAGTTTTGTATTAATTTTCTCTGATTATTAATGATATGTTCTATTTGTAAAAGAATATTTTTTGGTGTTTTATTTCTCCAAATATATTCATTAAAATTATTGCCAATATTTACATAAAAATGAATTTGCATAGATACCATTTCTTGCTCTACATGGTCTAAGGTATTTAAGAATACAATCCATCCTCCTTCATCTGCTATCTCACTATACCAATCTTCATAATAAGCGTCATCTGATCCATGAAAATTTAGTACATTCTCACAGATAATCAGATATTTTGTAATGCCATGTTTTTCTAATATTTCCAAAATATTCCTACGGAAATACATAATGTCATTATACAAGCAATCATTCCATTCACCAATCAATTCTATTATCGCAAAATTGGTGTCGTAATCAGCAAACAAAATTTTACCATACAGCGTGCTAGAACCAAAATCATCCCATTGTGGGTGAATGTGGTAATTGTAGATTTTATTGGTAAAGTGAAACTCGCTATATTCTTTTTTGTAAAATGGAGAATTCTTATCCTCACTGGAATCATATTTATCTCTCCATCTGAAAAAAGGCTCTATATCGTGCATGTCTCAAAATATGTGCAAAAGTAACGCAAAATTGATTGATAAACCATTTACCAACATTCAAAGGATAAAAGTATATACATGGCTTAAGATGATTTAGCAATTAATTTATCTTTTGACTCGGTTTATTAAGATATATTCATCTAAAAACATAATAATAATTGAATATAATCAGTAAAAAACATAATAATAATTGAATACGATCAATAAAAAACATAATAATTATTGATTTGGCGAGATAAATTTGGTAATTTGTATTAAAAAGAGTGTGATACCAAGGATTTTATTCAAAAATATAAAAGCAAAAGTAGGCGGAGGTAAAGCCATTATAATAATTGGTCCTAGACAGGTCGGAAAAACAACTTTGATATTAAATGAATTAGAAGGCATTGATTACCAATTTTTTAATGGAGATGACCCAACTGTGAGGAATATTTTAGATACGCCAAATACTGCTCAGATTAAAAGCTTAATCGGAAATAATAAGGTGGTATTTATAGATGAGGCACAACGCATAAACGGGATAGGATTAACTTTAAAAATAATTACAGATCAGTTTAAGGATGTGCAATTATGGATTAGCGGTTCATCCGCGTTTGATCTATCACAAGAATTAAATGAACCATTGACAGGGAGAAAATGGGAATATAACTTATTCCCAATCTCTTGGGAAGAATTGGAAAATCATGAAGGGTATTTGGTCGCCGAGCAGCAACTCGAAAATAGATTGGTTTATGGCTTTTATCCTGATGTGATAAATCACCCAGGTTCTGAAGTTGAAGTGCTAAAAAACTTGGTGGATAGTTATTTGTACAAAGATATATTGGCGTATGCAGATATTAGAAAACCTGAGTTGCTAGAAAAACTCGTTCAAGCGTTGGCATTACAGGTAGGTAGTGAAGTAAACTACAATGAATTGGCACAGTTAATTGGGGTTGATCGCAATACAATCGAAAGGTATATTGATATCTTAGAAAAAGGTTTTGTCGTTTTTAAATTAAGAAGTTATAGCACGAATATTAGAAATGAAATTAAAAAATCGAGGAAAATATATTTCTATGACAATGGATTGAGAAATACCATTATTGGAAATTTTAACCCAATAGATTTACGTCAAGACAAAGGTGCTTTGTGGGAAAACTTTTTAGTAGCAGAGAGACTAAAACAAAATGCCTATAAAATGACCTTGGCAAAACCTTACTTTTGGAGGACGACACAGCAACAAGAAGTAGATTATGTAGAAGACAAGGCGCAAAAAATTTATGGATTCGAATTTAAGTGGAATCCTAAAAAGAAAGCAAAACTTCCCAAAACATTCACACAAAAATATAAAGCCGAAAGTATGATAGTGAATAGAGAAAACTTTAGAGAATTTGTAATGTTGTAGGAGTATCCGACAATACTAAATCCAATAATTAAGCAAAAACATATCTTGAAAATAGTAATCACAGGTCCTGAATCTACAGGAAAAACAAGCATAGTAAATTTTCTCTCCACGGAATTAAATACAATAAAAATTGATGAATATGCCAGAACATATTTGGAAAAAACCAAAGGCAAATATCAGTATGAAGACTTACTGATAATAGCAAAACATCAAATTGAACAAGAAGAAAAATGTTCCGCAACAAAGTTAAATATATTAGATACAGATTTGATAACCATTAAGATCTGGTCAGAATACAAGTATGGAAAATGTGATCCATGGATCATCACGCAAATTAATGAAAGACAATATGACTACTATTTATTATGTTACCCAGACATAAATTGGGAATATGATCCATTGCGCGAAAATCCTAATGACCTAAAATCACTTTTTGTCTTGTACGAAAACGAATTAATAAATCAAGGAAAACAATACAGTATTATAACAGGAACTGGACAATCACGTTATAATAAATGTATTAATATTTTAAATAATATTTAATCAGAATGTTATACCTTGCGGTCACATATTTTGGGGTGCCGTTAGGCTGAGATTATACCCATTGAACCTGTCCAGGTAATTCTGGAAAGGGAAACTATAAGACTCATGTCTTCCTACCTGAATATGTGCTAAACT
This sequence comes from Saprospiraceae bacterium, assembly GCA_020630525.1. Lineage (GTDB taxonomy): Bacteria > Bacteroidota > Bacteroidia > Chitinophagales > Saprospiraceae > JAHDBF01. The sequence goes on along the minus strand of JAHDBF010000039.1, from coordinate 12,849 downwards.
AAATATCATGGAAAAAAGAATTGTACTTATCGTTTTTGTACTTATGTCATTAATAGTTGAACTGTCTGCCCAATACAAAATTTCTGGTAGGGTATTTAATGATAATGATGAACCATTGACAGGAGCTTCTGTTTTTTTAAGGAATTCTGATTTTGCAACAATCACAGATGATAATGGCTTTTTTGAATTTGATGGCGTTGAGGATCCATTACAAACATTGGTATGTACACATATCGGATACAAAAGATATTTAGAATATCTAGAGTTAATTGATGACCTTGAAATCAACATTTATTTGGAGGGATTTGCTTATGATTTAAACGCCGTCGAGATAACGACCAATAGACTAGACGAAAACGCACCTTTTGCATATACTACGGTAACAGATGACGATTTAGAAGATTTAAATCTGGGTCATGATGTCCCTTTTTTGTTGAGATACACACCCAATGCTGTGGTAACTTCTGATGCAGGAGCTGGTATAGGATATACAGGCATAAAGATAAGAGGGTCTGATCCTACAAGAATAAACGTTACAATTAACGGAGTTCCATTAAATGATTCAGAGTCGCAAACGGTATTTTGGGTAGATTTACCAGATTTTGGTTCTTCGGTTGCGGATATCCAAGTACAAAGAGGTGTCGGTACTTCTACAAATGGAACAGGAGCTTTCGGAGGAACAATAGGCGTAAATACACATCAGACATTTATGAATGAATATGCTGAGTTAAACACTTCTTTCGGTTCATTCGGCACTAAAAAATTAAATGTAAAATTAGGTTCAGGATTGTTAAATAACTCCATATTTATGGATGGTAGGTTTTCGATTTTACAATCTGATGGCTTTGTAGATCGTGCAAGTTCGGATTTGAGATCTATATATTTATCATTAGGAAAAATCACAAGTAAAAGTACCTATAGATTCGACTATTTTACAGGAACAGAAGAAACATATCAAGCTTGGTATGGAACCCCACAAGCAAAGTTTAATGGAGATGAAAATGCTTTAGTTGACCATTATAACACCAACATCGGTTCATTATATAATACAACCGCCGATTCAATTAATCTATTTGATTCTGACCAACGCTACAACTATTATACCTACGAAAACCAAGTAGATAGATATAGTCAAAACCATTTTCAGTTACACTGGAATAATAACAGTTCAGAAAAAGTAGAATCTAGTGCTACACTACATTATACAAGAGGCTTAGGGTTTTTTGAACAATTTAATTTTGATGATGATCTAACAGATTACGGCATTGATTCAGCAATAGATACAGTGTCAAATGAAATTATTACTTCTTCCAATCTGGTCCGTCGTAAGTGGTTGGATAATCACTTTTTTGGTGGAATTACCAATTTTAAATTTAATATAAAAGAGAATTTAAACCTTCATTGGGGAACGGCATTCCATTATTATACTGGCGACCATTATGGCCGTTTGGTTTCTTCAGAAGATAGAATAGTATTAAATCAAGATAGAAACTACTATTTCAACACAGGTAAAAAAAGTGACTTCAATACTTTCTTAAAACTAGAGTATAACCTAAATAAATTAAATCTCTTTGGAGATATCCAATTTAGAAATGTGGGTTACAAAGTAGAAGGTGTAGATGATGATAACCAAAATCACAATATTGATGACAACTTAAATTTTATCAATCCTAAATTTGGATTGAGTTATAATATCTCAACGGAAAATCAAGCTTACTTCAGTTTTGCTGTAGGAAATAGAGAACCAGACAGAAATGATTATCTAAGTAAACCAGCAGGAGAAAGTCCAACCCATGAAACATTGTATGATTATGAATTGGGCTTTAGATCCAATTACAAAAAACTGAAACAAGCCGTAAATCTATACTTTATGGATTATACCAATCAGTTGGTTATTACAGGTGAATTAAATGATGTTGGCGCAAATCTTAGAACCAACGTTCCAGACAGTTATAGAGCAGGAATAGAATACGAATTAACTTGGAGCCCAATAGAAAAATTTGCGGTAAATCTGAATGCTGCTTATAGCCAAAACAAGATTAAAGAATTTACAGAAATCATCTACGACTATACCGACGATTTTGGTATAATAGAAAATGTGTACAATGATACAGACATTGCATTGTCTCCAGAAATTGTAGCTGCATCCAGTTTGAGTTATATGCCAATGGACAAATTGGTATTTACACTACAGTCTAAATATGTAGGAGACCAATTTTTAGACAATACTTCTAATGAAAATAAAAAGCTAGATGGATTCTTTGTAAATAATCTATTGGCAAGTTATGAATTTGATTACAAGAAAATAGATCACATCAGACTTAATCTAATGGTAAATAATTTACTAAATGTAAAATACGCGTCCAATGGTTATACTTACAGTTATGTATTCGGTGACCCAATCGTAGAGAACTATGTTTACCCTCAAGCCGGAATAAATTTCTTAATTGGACTTAGCGTAAGAATATAAATTGTTGCCTTTGAAATATTTTATAAGGTAAAGATTACAATTCGTTTTAACATATAATTGCTATTTGTTATAGGTGAATATTGATCTAAAGTATTGATATTCACCTATTAATATAAAGGATAAATTATATAGTTAAATTTGTTTTGTGTTACTAACCATTAGTACTACTTATCATTAAAAATTAAGTTTTTATTTCTCCAAGTCTTTAGTAGATTTGTGACAGATAGTTACTCATAAGCTAAAAAGTTAGCGAATTATACCATTGGTATACACCAGTCCATTCTCCCCAAACGCATGGATTCTCTGAATAGCAATTGAAAGTTTCAACTACTCACTGAAATTTAATTGTTTGGTTTTAATTCTGATTTAACTTTCTAATTTGACTAAGACTTTATTAGTACTGGTTTAGGCAATCTCACAATTTAATTTACGCTAAACCATATTCATGTACCGAATCTACATTCCGTGCACACTCGACTGCACGCAAGTATCTAAAGCCAATTTAGTAAGCGCAGACTTTGATAAGTCTCACGATGCTGCTATGCATAGTGTACTAGATTATTCTGGTTTAGAAAAATCTCCATACTTAAAATCAACTAACTTATTTAATAATAGAACATTAAATCCAACGACTAATACCTCAACCAGATATTATTCTGATCATGTCAATTGCCAAGGTTCTTACTCTGAATCTGACGGTGCCACTATTTATGCAGGAGTCAATAATTTATTCATTTACAAATTGATTTCTAATAACCAAAACTTTAAGCAAAATCTCAATTGTACCAAGGAGATTGACACGATCCATTATCAAATTTCTGATAGAGTTATTAAACAATAATTTTTTCAGTTCCAGTAAATCTTAAACGATTACTGGAACTTAATTTAAAACAATTAAAAGCAACAAGAAAAAACCTGATGAGTGTATATGTTAAACATATTAGTAGCAAATTGGCACAGATAGCTTCTGTAATAATTGAACTGAATTTGTCAATTATTACATCGATGTGCTTGCTCACTACTCCCAACATTTTTTCTGGCTTTTTGAAAATAAATATTACAACCAAACTCAATATGGCTACAATGATTAGTGTGGATAAATTTTATGACTCAAAAGATTTATGCAGAGGAACACTAAATCAAAATCAAGTAGCCAATATTTCCATATTTGGAATATTTAGGGCATTACTCACCGATTTCTTAGGCTGTAAATCGGAGGTTCGAATGACCAACATAGAATCAAAATCAAGCTGGAATCCAATTAAGATTCCAGCTTGGATCAGCCATTTCAAAATCAATAATACTCAATCAATAAACACCTAATAACAATGTTTAGAATTACTCTTACTCAACAAAATCGATCAGAGATGAAGCGTAGTAGAAAAATGAAGATCAACATACTATCATGTATGTTATTGCTGTTTAGCTGGATACAGATAAACGGTCAGGCGTGTACGATTACAGCTAGTGGAATATCAAATATTGCGTGTAATAATGCAGGAACACCAGCTGATCCTACAGATGATTACATTACTTTTGACTTAAATCCAACAGTAACTAATCCAGGTGCCACTGGGGGATATTCTTTAACTGGTTTGCCAGGAGTAACTCCTTCTGCTGGAAATTATGGTGTCGCTACGACCTTTACCATGTTTCAAGGATCGGCTGACGGTGTGAATATGTGGAACTTTATGCTCGAAGATTTAAACCATTGGGCAACTTGTCAATACGATGAAGATCTTGGACCTGTAAGTCCTTGTGTAGATTGTGACATAAGCATTCAATCTATTACTCCAAACTGTACAGATATTACCAATTACGATCTAGAAATTTGCTTTACACATGCGAATGTGATAGCAACTAACTCTGTAGATATTTCTGTAGATTTCGATGGCGACTTTACAGCTGACTTGACAAGCACTCAAGCAACTCAAGAAAATGTACCACAATGTATAACATTAACTAATGCAGGAGTAGGTGATGGTCAGTCGAATGCAATAGTAACTATATCAGAAACGGGAACAGCAACAGGAGAATGCTCAGCTACATCTACTTATGATGAAGGAATCTGTTGTGTTGAACCTACATTCACAGCAAATACAACTTGCGTTAATTCTGCAACTGGTACTGATGCTCCATTAGGTGAATTTTTTATTGAAGTAGTAGTATCAGACTTAGGTTCTACTTCTTCTGTTGATATTACTGATGGTATAGGACAAGTATTGAATGTTGTACAAGGTACATATGTTTTTGGTCCTTATGAACATTCTAATGCTTCAACTGGTGCAAATATAGCTTACCCTGTTACCATAACGGATAATGCAAACCCAACTTGCTCTGAAACAGTAGAAATAGTAGAAACTTTTTGTGGTTTTGACCCAACAGGAGACGATGACGGATTGGTGGATGCGTTGGAAGATGAGCCTTTGCACAGCAATGGTTTTATCTGTGATTGTTCTAACGCAGTTAGTCCAGTAAGTATTTTAGTACAAAGTCCAGCTGGGTCTTTTTCAGCAGGAGGAAATTCTGGATTTGTCCATTTATATGTTCTTGCTGATGCAGATGGACAAATACTGGCGACAAATAATTCTGGTTACTTTGCTTCTCCTTCAATCAATATTTCAAATGGTATATATTCAGTATATGCATTTACAGTTAGTCAGATTGCATGGAACATAAGCTACGCTGCTCAAATTTATCCTGGAGCAAATATTGAAACGGTAATTGCTAATGATGATTACCTATGTCCTGATAATGATTGTGGTACAACTTTAGACATCTATTGCGAATGTTGTGATCCTGATGCAGGAACACAAAGTTCGAATTCTTGTTTGTCGTATTGTGCAGATAGTAACACTGGTTTGGTTTCTAGTAGTACATTAGTAAATATTTCAGTAGAATTTGCTGATCCTTCAATTTCACCTATCGCTGGTGCATATAATTATGCTTGGATTATTACTGACTCAAGTGCTGACACAATTATAAACGTTGTTTCATCAACAAATTATAATCAATCAATACCAGCAGATTTTAATGATGATATTTTATTGGCAGATAGCAATGGCAATATGTTACCCATCGGAGATTATTGTATTCATGGAATCAATTACTTAGATGGCACAATTGCAACTAACGACCCAAAAGCATTAACGCTATCCGAGCTAATTGAATTAATCGGAACAGATCCAGCAACAATAACAAATGGACTTTTTGAAAACGACGGAATAGCAACTGCTTCCGCAATGACTGCTCCACCATCATATACATTTTGTGCAGACTTAAATGTATCAAGTTGTACTTCTGTTTCTGTAATAGAAGCATTGAGCTATGAAGGAGGAGCAACTTGCTTAGATATGAATGGTAACTCCGCTAATCCAGGAGAATGGTTTGTTGAATTGACGGCCATCACAGGTGGAACAGGTACATATCACGTTAATGATGGATTAGGTACTGATTTAGTTGGAACTAATTCAATTGCAGGTACATATTTTTTTGGTCCATACAGCAGCACTACCACCAGTGTTACAATAGCAATAGAAGATACTAACATGCAGACTGCATATTGTGATAATTGTATGTTGTTAATAAGTTTTGATTCAGAAGAGGCTGGGTCTGTTAATGCTTCTGCAAATGATGTGTGCGAGGGAGAAACAATATCTCTCTTTGAATCTGGAATTGGATCAACATCATGGCAATGGACTGGACCAAATGGATTCAATTCTATGGATCAAAATCCCGAAATTCCTAATGCAATGGAAGTGAATGAAGGATGGTATTATGTGACTGGAGCTACAGACGAACAATGTTCTAGCATTGATTCTGTTTTTGTAACTGTGAATATTTCTCCAGTTATTACGGTACAGCCTCAAGATGTATTTTTATGTCCCAACGATCTAGCAACGTTTACTGTCGAAGCTTCAATTTCTGACGGGTCAAATTTGGCTTATCAATGGTATATTGTAAACGGCAATAATGACAATACAAATGTAAATGTTGACGACCCAACAGATACAATGCTATTTGGAGAAACAAGTAATACTTTATCTGTCTCCGCAGGAAGTACGCATTCGTATTATGTGGTAATAAGTTCAGATTATGCGCAAGGTCCTAATTGTGCAGTAGTGAGTGACGAGGTGACACTTGATGTTTATAACGATGGCCAATTGGTGTGTAATGATCATTTAAATTTAAGTTTAGATGCCAACTGTTCGTTGGAATATATTACGATCGATTTATTTATTGAGTCAGAAATTAATACAGACTTTTGTTCTTTTGATTTTGTAGATCCAGAAACTAATGAATACATTGATTTAGATGATATAGGATTATTTACAGGAAAGTGTATTTTATTTGAAGTAAGAGATGAATGTTCTGGAAACTCTTGTTGGGGTAATGCCTGCCTTGAAGATCAAATTATTCCTGCAATAGTAAATTGTGAATGCGAAACGCCTTATATGGATGATGGTGCAGGTAATTTAATTCCTAAACCAGAATGTGTTTTCTATTGTCATGATATTTGGGATTTAGAAATCTTAGAAGCGCAAGGTGGAAATAATGAAATCCTTCCTCCAGTAGACAACAATGTTCCAAATGACAATTGCTACAACTTTGATGCACCAATCGTTGATATAGATATTATTGCTTTAGAATCTTGTAATGAAAAATTATGCATCAGAACTTTGACTTATAATTACCCTGGTGCACACAACGAAGAAGGTACTATAGAGTGTGTTCAACAATTTTTATTGAGAAGTATAGAATTGGATAGTGTCGGTGTGACAATTAATGGAGCATGGGATGGTCATCCTGATATCTCTATAGCTAACGGATATGATGGAGCAAAAGATTACTATACTCCAGAAGTAGAAGTAAGGGTGCCTTGTGGATGGGATATTTCTCCAGCAGGGATTGCAGCTTACTATGATATAGATACTCCAGGAAGACCAGAGGGATTAGATAAAGATGATTTTGTGAATACACCAAATATAATAGAGCATAATGAAGGATTTGCTTACGGATACCCATACGTTGTAGTTAGCGGTTGGAGAGGTGAATACCATGCAAAGCCTGTAACAAATAATATCTGTAACCTATATGCTGTATATGAGGACCAAGCTGTTGACCAATGTATTATCGGTTGTAATGGTGGATCAAAAGTTATTAGAACATGGACACTCTTAGATTGGTGTGATGCAAGTACTGAGACATTTACACAATATGTGTTAAGTAGAGATTACGAAGGTCCTCTTATCGAAAAAGAAGATTATTCTGTAAGCACAGATCCTTGGGCTTGTTCAGGTACATTCGACTTATTGCCACCAGAACATTTAAAAGACGAATGCTCAGATCCGAATCAGGTATGGTGGTACGTTACCGGTCCGTCAGGAATTGTAATAGAAAACGGAAGGGCATATGATGTACCAAAAGGTAAAAACCAATTCTATTATTGGGGTGTGGATTGTTGTGGAAACGAGACGGCATATCCAGTTATTATCACAGTAGAAGATAGGGTTGCTCCTGTAGCTATTTCGCTAGAGAATTTAGTATTGTCTTTAACATCAACTGGACCACAAGGCGAGGGTATCGGAAAGCTATATGCATATGATATGGATAATGGCAGTCATGATGAATGTAGTCCAATCGTTCATTATGAAATAAGAAGAGATGAAGCAATTTGTCGAATAGAAGGCAATGAAACTTACAACAATGATGGACATCCTGAGGATGGTCCTTGGGATGATGATAACGGTGCATTTGTAACTTTCTGTTGTGATGATGTTGATTATGATCAAGTAGATCCGCTCACCAATGTCGCTTACGGAATAGTAAAAGTTTACCTAAGGGTTTGGGATGACGGAGATATGGATGGTACTTTCGGAAGTGAAGGTGACAATTATAATGAAGTGTGGACCAACGTTCGAGTAGAAGATAAGTTAGGCCCAAAAGTCCACTGTCCAGAAGACATTATTATCAATTGTAATGACGATTTTAATGACTATGATTTAGTCGGTCAACCTATCGTTTATGAAGCATGTAGTTTATTGGAATGCGGTTCTGAACCAAGAGATAGATTCCAACGGAAACCAGCAAATTCTTTCCCATTTCAAGGAATAGAATTCCAAGCATACAATCCTAATTGTAGAACAGGAGCTATAAAAAGAACGTGGGATTGTGGTGATGTAGAATGCGAACAATGGATCATCGTTAACCCTATTCAGACTCAAGAAGTTGAAATCACATGGCCCGAAGACAGAATAATAACTTGCCTTGATGAAGAAACTTACGAACCAGAAGTATTAGCAAATATCTGTGACCTTGTTGGTGTAAGTTTACAAAGTGATACTTTCTATTTTGAAGAAGGCGCATGCTTTAAAGTATTGAATCGTTGGACTGTAATCAATGAATGTATCTATGCTGCAGATACTGATAGAAATGACGACATTGATCCAACAGATGATGGAGTAATTTCTGGAATTTGGGAACATGTTCAAATTGTCAAATTATTTGATCAACAGGCACCAATTCTGTTAGCGCAAGATACTTGTTACACCGTTGACGGAGACTGTATGAGTGGAGGCATTGTATTAGAAGCAGTAGCTACTGATAACGGATATTGCGGTAGTCCTTGGTTAAAGTGGGATGTAGATATTGACCTATGGGGTAATGGAAATATAGATTATAGTTATAATTCTAATCTGCCACCAACAGACCCATTCTATGTACAACCAACAACAGGCAGCGGATCATTTGTTTCACCAACAGAATCAGGAGAATTGGTAAAAGTTATATTGCCTGATGGAATTCCAAATGCCTGTGGTGCAGAACATGAAATTATTTGGAGAGTGGATGATGGTTGTGGAAATTCGACAGTTCAAAGAACGACTTTTACAGTAGAAGATAAGAAGAAACCTACGCCGTATTGTGTTGATGTTTCAACGGCACTAATGGAGCCAGGTACTTTCGGTTCTTCAGTAGAACTTTGGGCAAAAGATTTTGATGCAGGTAGTTTTGATAATTGTAGTGACCAAGATAAATTGTTCTTTACATTTAGCGATATTAGGCCATTGCAAATTGATAACCCAAATTTAGATCCATGGTATAGCATCGATGGTGAAGTTTCTCAAACTGAATTTCTAAAAGGAAATGCAGAACAATGGAACGATCAGTTGAATAGTTCTAGCATGGTATTCAATTGTGAGGATTATGCCTTTGCATTAGCTAACGGAGGAGTAATTGAAGTAAAAGTATATGTATGGGATGAATGTGGAAATTATGATTTCTGTCTAGTAACACTAGGTCTTCAAGATAATTTTGAAGGTTGCGATATTGATCCTAATAATGCTAAAATCTCAGGTAGGATTTCTGCTGAAAATGGACAAGGTATAGAAAATGTAGCAGTTACCATAAGTAATGATAATCCCAATTATCCATTACAGCAAATGACTGATGAAAATGGAGAATATGTTTTTGAAGAAAACATAACAAATACAAGCTACATTATCAATGGTGTAAAACGTGATGATTGGCTAAATGGAGTAAGTACATTGGATTTAGTATTGATCCAAAAACATATCTTGAACGCTTCCCCTTTAAATTCTCCTTACAAATTGATCGCTGCTGATATCAATAACGATCAAAGAATAACTGGAATTGATTTGGTTGAGCTAAGAAAACTTATTCTAGGAATTAATAACGAATTACCGAACAATGATAGTTGGAGATTTATGGATTCCTCTGATGAACTAAATACAGAAAATCCATGGCCTTTTTCCGAAAGCTTATTCATAAACAGTTTACAAACTAGCATGAGTAACCAAAATTTTGTAGGCGTAAAAGTTGGTGATGTAAATGGAACTGCACAACTAGGTGTAACCCAGAACAACACTACAAATAGATCTGCAAATTTAGTGCTGACGATAGAAGATAGAATATTAGATAAGGATGAAGAGTATACCATTGATTTTTCTAGCGAACAAATAAATGAATTATATGGATTGCAAATGAATCTACTAATTGGAGATTTACAAATTCTTGGAATAGAATCAGAAGTAATCAATATTTCAGAAGCAAATTATAAATTGAACGATGCAAATTTAATGATCAGCTGGAATGATCCAAAAGGAATCACAACGGAGCAACCTATATTTTCAATAAAAGTAAAAGCACAAAAATCAACTTCTATACTAGAAAATATTATTATCTCTAATAAGAAAATGATGGCAGAAGCTTATGCAGGTGCCAACCTAGAGACGCAAACAATTTCTATCGCTGGATCAATACAAGAAGAATATGCACTCTATCAAAACGAACCGAATCCTTGGTCAAACTATACTGATATCACGTTTAGTTTGGCAAAGTCTGGAACAGCAACTTTAACGATATTTGATATTTCAGGAAAAGTATTGATGAAAAATGTTGAAATCTTTGAAGCAGGAATGAATACGATTAGAATTAGCAAAAAAGATTTGAACACTGCAGGAGGAGTATGTTATTATAAGTTAGAAAGTGGAGACTTTACAGATACAAAGAAAATGATCACAATTGAGTAAGTGATATATTTGGTAATTATTGATTAAAGACCTGGGGTGGAGATCTCAGGTCTTTTTATTATAAGATATAATTAAATTATTTAATATATCTTTGCTGTCCTAAGATTGTTCAAAATAGCTTTGAAAGCAAACCATGATACTATCGATATTAATACCAGCATACAATGAAGAAGCTACTTTAGAAACCATTATTGAATTGGTCCAGAAAGTAGAATTGCTCAATGATCTCAAAAAGGAAATCATCATTGTCAATGATTGCTCCACAGATAATACAAAACAAATTGCTACTGCATTGGCAGAAAAGCATGACAATATTGTGCTATACAATCATGAGGTAAATAAGGGAAAAGGCGCAGCACTTCACACTGGAATCGAAAAAGCAACAGGAGACTTCCTCATCATCCAAGATGCAGATTTGGAATACGATCCAGAAGAATATAATTTATTGCTTAAGCCAATATTAAACGGATTTGCAGATGTCGTATACGGTACCCGTTTTTTTGGAGGGAAGCCACATAGGATATTGTTTTTCTGGCATACGATAGGTAACAAATTTCTGACATTTTTATCCAATATGTTTACCAATGTAAACCTTAGCGATATGGAAACTTGCTACAAAATGTTTAGACTAGATATGCTTAAATCGTTAAACTTAAAAGAAAAAAGATTTGGCTTCGAACCAGAAGTTACTGCCAAAATTACAAGAATACCTAATGTCCGAATTTACGAAGTAGGAATTTCATATTATGGAAGAACATATGAAGAAGGTAAAAAAATCGGATGGCGAGATGGCGTAAGAGCAATCTATGCAATTATCAAATATAATTTCTTTTCTAAGTGAGCGAATTTACATTCAAAGAAATAGACGAAGAAGGGTTAGAAACCCTAAAAGCAATTTCAGCTGCCAATAGTTTCAATGAATGGATGTATGATAGAATACGCCCACATTGTTCTGGTAAAATATTAGAAATTGGTTCTGGAATTGGGAATATTTCTGAATATTTTGTCAGAGATAAATCCAATATTACTTTAAGCGATTTAAGAGAAAATTATCTAGATTTTCTAAGAAAAAATTTCCAAAATAAAAACGCCAAAATAATCAATCTAGACATCGTTGGTCCTAGCTTCGAAGATTACTTAGCCAACCTTAATGAGCCATATGATACCGTGTTTGCACTAAATGTAATTGAGCATATAGAAAGAGATGATATTGCAATAAAAAACATTTATAGGATGCTAAAGCCTGGTGGAAAGGTAGTCATCCTTGTTCCTGCTTACCAGTCGTTATACAATACTTTTGACAAATCCCTTGAGCATTATAGAAGATACACAGCTCAGACGATGTCATCTGTGATTTCTGGAGCGGGATTTGACATTGAGAAAGCAGATTATTTTAATGCAGCGGGAATAGCAGGGTGGTGGTTTACGGGCAGTATAATGAAAAAAGAAACCATCCCCCAAGGACAAATGAAATTGTACAACGCACTAGTACCAATCTTTAAAATTGTCGATAAAGTACTGATGAATAAAGTTGGATTATCTACAGTGGTTATTGGACGCAAGCCTGAGTAGAAGAGATCTGATCGCTCAAAGCGATGTGATCTCTTGAGTATCTCTTGAATAGCGAGATGTGATCTCTTGAGTAGTGCGATGAGATCTCTAGACGAAATAATCTTAAGCGTCAAAGGACAGACAGTTGATGGGAAGTTGATTAAGTTTTATTTATGAGCACAATCTCTTTTTCCCATTTCGACCAAAGGGAGAAATCTAGCTTCTTAAAAAAAACAAAATCCTACTAATCCAATAATCCTATAAATCCGTGTTCAGACA
>JAHDBF010000038.1:14596-25244 GCA_020630525.1 Saprospiraceae bacterium | reverse complement strand
TTTGTATTTTCATTGCTTGAAACAGAATAAAAGATTTCAATACTTTCACCGCAAGAATTTGGAAGGCTTGGGTCACCACCGTTCGCATTGGATAGCAAAACAACTTGATCACAACCTCCATTATGAGAAAACATTGTCAACCAATTAGAAAAAGCATCATTAATACTCTGTTGACTTTGGCAGCTTTCCATAATAAAATCAGAAGGACAATTCATAATAATCTGAGAAGGAGCTTGTATCGAAAATGTAGCTAGACACTCATCAACACTACACAACTGTCCATCATTTGAATGACTCTCCACTCTATACAAAAACTCAAGTGAGTTTCCACAATCTAGTGCTAATATTTCATTCAAAGTAGGAGCTTCAAAAATATTGTCTGAGATATTACAGCCATTAATATTTCCAAATTCAGATATCCAATCATTGTAAATTAATTCCATATCAGGATTAGAACATTTATCTACATTAGGGTCTATTGGACAAACAGCTGTTAAATTTTCACCTGAAAGTATAGTAAAACTTGCAGGACACTGTGATTGCATACATAAATTGTTATCTGCAGAATAGCTTTCAACTATATAATCAAATGCTATAGAACCACCACAAGAAATATTTTGTATCTGAGTGAAAGTTGGGACTGAATTAATATTTGTGATAATATTACAACCTCCAGAGTAACTAAATGCATTCACCCAATCATTATATACTGTCTGCAAGTTTGCTTGATCGCATGTATTAATCAATGGATCAATGGGACAATTAACAGATAAGTTTGCTACTGGATTTATCGTAAATATTCTTTCGCAAGATATAGCATTACTACAAGATGACCCATTTTCTAAAACAGAAAACGATACTTGTATAGAGCCACCACATAATGATGGAATTACTAACGGAGATCCATCTGTTGTTTGAATCATAGTTTCGGCATTACATCCTTGTGCTGAAAATGCAAGAAGCCAATTGTCCCATGCTATATTTATATCAGCAATAGACTCGCAAGCTTCAATGGTCAAATCGTCTGGACAACTTATAGAAATTTCTTCTGCAGTTTCGACGGTAAAAGTTCTAGTACAACTTTGTTCTATAAAACATGAATTTGCAGTTACATTCTCTGATCCAACCCAAGTGACTGAAGCCGAACCACCGCATTCATTTGGAGGCAAGGGAATAAATCCATTTTCGAATTCTCCAGTAATTCCACAAGCACCATTAGTTGAAAATTCAGCAATCCAATTTTGGTAAATCAAATTTATTTCTTCTTGTGATTGGCAAGCATTAACAATCATATTCTCAGGACAAGTTAATATTAAGTTTGGCACATCTTGTACTGTAAATCTCTTTGTACAACTTTCAGCAGTATTACAATCATCTTGATTACCAACAGAGTAAGTAACATCAATAAAACCACCACATCGACTTGGAGTAATAGGAGTAGAATCGAATTCTCCAACTGCATTACATCCCCCTGACCCTGAGAATTGACTTAACCAATCATTAAAGAGCGCATTTATTTCAGACTGAGAACTACAATTATCAGCAATAAAATCCTCTGGACAACTTATTACTATTGCAGGTGCATCATCCACTGTAAATCTACGTGTGCAACTTTCAGCAACAGAACAAAGCTCATCTTGAATAATAAAAGTTACATCAACAAATCCGCCGCATTTATTTGGCAAAATTGGAGTCTCAGAAAATTGACCTGATACCCCACAAGCACTCATACCTGAAAACTCATCTAACCAAAAATTAAACATTACTTCAAGCTGGTTTTGCCCCATACAATTTTCAACGACCATGTCATCTGGACAAGTTATAAAACCATTTCCTGATGGACTTACCGTAAACACTTCTGAACATTCGGTACTTTCACATCCATCGCCTTGACTAATTGTAAATGTTACCGAAGTACTTCCTCCACACACATTAGGCGCTAAACCTGGATCGGTAAAAACACCTTGAGTTTCTGGACATCCTCCAATAACACCAAACTGTGCCTTCCAATTTTCAAATTGAATATCAACTTGTTGTTGAGTAAGGCATGATGATGCAAAACCTGAACCAGGCGAGTCACAACTAAGCGCTGGAAATTCTTCTATTGTAAACCATGCCGAACAACTAGATGTCGGAAAATTACAATCTCCTTCATAACTCTGCGTATAAATTACTAAAGTAGAACCACCGCAAGCACTTGGAGCTACACCTCCACTAAAAGACCCAACAGGGTTGCAATTGTTTAATGTTTCAACAGGAATAAAACTGTTTTTAAAAGCTTCAAATGCAGATAAAATCTCAGCTTCAGAAGAACAAGAAGGTAAAATTACATCTTCTACATTATTACAAGGAACGGGCTGTTGAGCAGGGACTGAAAATGTTGCATTACAAGTTACAAACTCTGAAGAACAATTGATTTCAGTTGCTGTAAAAGTTAACTCAACAGCTCCACCATTACAAGTACTAGGTGCTAAGGCATTTGTATGTGTAATTTGCGGTTGACACCCACCTACAGCAAGAAAAGAATTTTTCCAATTTATAAATTCAATTTCAATTTCAGCTTGAGTTAAACAATTTGTAGCTTGATAATCGCCAGTAGAACAATCTATACTTAATGGTACATTTGGCGCAGCGACAATAAAATCTGCAGAACAGGTAATAGCTGCATTGCAAGATTCTGGGTCTGAAATCATGAATTGAACTGTAGTAACACTTGCTGAGCATGCATTAGGGATAACAGGACTATTTACAAGTTCCACAGCTGCATCACATCCCCCAACGTCTGCATTCAGATTATTATTTACCCAATTATTAAAAGCTGCGTTTAAGCTTAACTCATCCATGCATGCCGTTACTGACTCATCGATGATATTGGAACAAAATAATGGAAGTGCGCATGTCTCTGTAATTATCTTTGTTGAAGTAGCCGTACAATTTGTGGCATCAGTAACGGTAACAGTATATGTACCAGGTCCAAAAACCGAAAGACTATTTGATCCCCAACTGTAATTATATGGAGGAGCTCCACCATTGGTGGTTGCAAGCAAATTTGAAGACTCTAAGGGACATAAGTCGTTAGGTCCATCAATTTGAACTGTAAAGTTAAGTTCAGCAATATTGTTTTTTTCTAATTCAACAGAAAATGCATTAAACGGAATAAACAAAATTGAGCAAATTATAAAAATCCACTCTAATGCAGTACGTAAAATTTGAATAGTTGAATTTGTCATTCTACTTATTTTCCTAAATCTCTTTTAAAACTAAATTTACCCGATTAAGTCATTTGATAGATCGAAGAAAGCATATTCTAGACCATATCTTTAATGCCTAATAACTAGGTTATGCAATTTTCGGTATTTCACATCAATGAGTTTAAAATCCAGATTTCTTAGTTTTAATTGTTCTGAGAAAGGTACTCAGACCTTGCTTTCGTTCTAGAAAAATAAATTTTTAACATCAATATGCCCCAATTAAACCTTGTTGCATTAAAAGGAGGAAGGAAATTAATTCAAAAGAAAATTATCATTTATTGTATTGCAATATTCATGTCAGTAACCAATAATTTTGTTAAAAACTATATAAATGTAAAGTAGCTTACATTTGAGATACGAGATTTCATATCACAAGGTCTAAAAATAATCATATTTACGCAATCGTAATATGACTAAATAATTACATAATACGCTGTTTATTTATCATCTTTTGACTTTACTGTAAGAATGTATTAATTATGCAAATACATTATAGCATCTATAATAAGGATATGAAAATTTTACTATTTGACCGAAAAGAGGAGGAACAAACTTCCTTAAACTTATTGAGACAAGCAGGATATAACGATGTGTTTCTGTCTTGTGATATTGAGAACTTAGGAAAAGTAATTGATGAAGTTAAACCTAACATATTGATTGCAGAATATAAATATGAAAATGGGAAACATCTGACTGACTACCTTTCGACAAAAACCAAAGATGATTATGAACTAATAATCTATACTAACGAATTTAGTTCTGAGGTCTATGATGAAATTCCACTGGCATACAAATTTCAATACGTACAGAAGAGTGATTCTTATGTTTCATTAAAACAGGCTATTGAATATGCCTATCATGCTAACGGGCAATTTAAAGAATTAAAAAGTGCGGTAACGGATAAATTTTATGTAAAGATTGGGGATAAATTTAAAATTATCTCTATGGAAGAAATTCAATATTTTGAAGTCGATGGGAAATACTTAAACATATATTTAGAATCTAGAAAATATAGTATTAGGTCATCTCTAACGGATTTGTTACATCGAATACCACAAAGTAAATATATGCGTGTACATGGCAGTTTTGTCATAAACTTAGACAAAGTTATGTCTATAAATCCTACCAATAATTCAATAGAATTAAAAAACCATAAAATTCCATTTAGTAGAAACTACAAAAAAGAACTACTGAATCATTTTGCTTTTGTATAACCCAAGCCAATCACTAAAATGACTCTTTTAAATTCCTGTTGTCATTTGAATACCTTTCAACTTTCTATAATGTTCTAAAGCATAAGCGTCGGTCATTCCAGAAATGTGATCCAAGACTGACATCGTCCTTAGATACGCACTTTGCTCCATATCTACATCAAATTGCTTTGGAATAAGTCTTAAAATGGTTTTATCAATTGGACTTTTAAATTCTCTGAGTACAGCTGGAATATACAACTCAAGTAAACCAGATAAGATGTTAAATCCTGCAATCTCTATTTCCAAAATATTATGATGTCTATAAATTCTGTTTAATGAAATTTCTTCAATATGCTTTATTGCTGGGCAGGTCTTTTCCAATATTGAAAATAAAGAAGTATCGAATCGAGTATTTATAATTTCGTTTTCGTAGGTAAGAAAAATATCTGCACATGCATTTGTTAGTGAATTAATGCATTTAGATCTCAGGTAAGCAATAGATTCATTATCATCTGAAATATTAAAAAATCGTTGGCGTATACTGGACAGGTTATCATCGTCATGATTTAGTTCTTGTATAACATTTAGGAATGCTTCTCCCACTAAATCTTTGGACAATAAAGAGATTCTGTGTGCATCTTCCATATCAATAATATTATAACAGATATCATCTGCGGCTTCAACCAAATAAACGAAAGGATGGCGGCAATAGACTAGAGGATCTGAAGATTCTTTTTTGAGAGAGAGGGTCTCTGCTAATTTTTCAAAAATATCTCTTTCGGTTTGAAAAAAGCTGTATTTTTTTGTGTGCTTTTTAGATTTATTTACACCATCTGAACCGCATGGATATTTTAATATTGCTGCCAAGGTAGCTGGCGTAATTCCCATTCCAATTTCAGATTTTCCTTTAAAAGCTTGGGTCAGAATTCTAAACGCATTTGCATTTCCTTCAAAGTTTATCAGATCTCCCCACTCTACTGAAGAATAAAATGCTTTGAGGTTTGTACCTTCTATATTTTGATTTTCAAAGGTCTGAAAATAGTTTGAAATGGCTGCTTCTCCTGAGTGTCCAAATGCGGGATTACCAATATCATGCGCTAAACATCCTGCAGCAATGACATTTGATAATTCATAATTAAAAAAAGAGGCTGCTTCAGGATATTTGCCTTCACAATGTATTGCAGCAATCTTTTTTCCTACTAAAGAACCTAGGGATCTTCCCACTGAGGCAACCTCTAAAGAATGGGTTAATCTATTATGCACAAATGAGGTTCCAGGAAGAGGAAATACTTGAGTTTTATTTTGTAATCTTCTAAACGAAGAAGAAAAGATTAATCTATCAAAATCTCTTTGGTACTGAGATCGATCTATGTTTGCTTTTTGCTGATTGGTTGCTTGGTAACAATTGTGCCATTCCATGTCGGCAAAGATATTAATTAATCTCTTTGAAAGGTGTAATTTTCAGAATGACTTATTTGGTATTTTTTATCAATTTAACCGTCTTAATATTAAAATACTCATCTCTTAATTCTAAGAGATAAACTCCATCAGGATAGTTTTCGGTATTCAATTTTAGCTGGCCAGAGTTCCCATTTTTACTATATATTTTCTTTCCTAGCACATTGTATACATTGACATCAAACTCTGTTGTAATCACATTTTGAATTATCGTAACTGAATGCGCGAATGGATTCGGGAATATGTTGAAATTAAATTTTTCTTCATCCTGAACATTACTGATCTTTTCTCCTAATCTAAAGTTGTCAAATATAGCCGCATCAAGACTGTCTAAAACGATACTATCTCCGTCCTTATATCCATCTAAACATTGAACATCTAATGTTACTGCACCTAAATATCCTGCTGGTAAATCGTAAGCATGGCTTTGCAATACTCCATCGCTTTGTTGAAAAATTAAATCTTGTGGTAATGATCCAATTGTTGGTTTTATCAATACTCTATAATCATTGCTTTGAATTGCCACTTGTGATCCTTGTTTTAAAGTTAATAGATCAAACGAAAATTGTGGTTCAATCATATCTGTAGCATCAACACAAAAGGTAATCCGATTTGTGTTGCTATTTTCATCAAAAAAATCATTAGCGTCTGCGCAATTATCAAAATTATTTACTTCAGAATATTTACTTAACAACAACATATTATTACCGTTATATTGCAAGACAGAATCTATTTTTTGACTACTTGCTCTATCTTTAATTAGCAGTTTTCCGAAATCAGGATTGTTAAAATTTTCTACATATCCATTGTTTATTTTTTCAAATAGATATATGTTGCCACTTTCAATATTATTATCCATATTAAAATCTTTTGGATGTAATAACGTGGCAGTATACGTTTCTATATCGGTTCCATCAAAATCAAAGTCTACACTAAATATTCTAGTAAAACTTGTCAATGGTAATATGTCACTAACTACATCAATAACAAATACGGTATCAAATAAATTAGATCTAAAATCTATGAGCAGAGAATCGCCTTCAAAAATATATTCGCATCCCAAGTTTCTATAATTTATTCTTGCACTTACAATCTCAGGATCGTTGCAATTATTTCTTACCCTTAATTCAAAATCTCTGAGTTCTAAGTCTACCCCATCATTATCTAAAGATCGTATTAATGCATTGAATGAATTATTTCCTTCAAGAACATCATCAACCAAAAGTTCAAAACTTACATTTAGGGTATTGGCTTGATTAGCAAAGGCGTGATTAAATGTATATGTATAATTTTCACCTGCTAAAAGTCCTTCTTCAAAATAAATCCATTCAGCGAATGTGTCATTGTTATAATACAATGCTATTGGAATTACAGTTTCAGGAGTAACATCGACTTGTCCAATGTTTTCAATAATTACATCTGGCTGTAATGTCCCAGACTTACAAATATTATATCCAATCGCATTGGGTTTTAAACTTAGATCATAATTTACAAAATCTACATTCAACCCTACTGCTCTCCATGCTTCTTTAACAGCTTCAACTTCAATCGACTGATTACCGTAAAGGTCTCCAGCCTGTAAAAGACTTAATTGCACCATATCTCCAAATCGTGAATTTGGAGTCAGGTAATTCACATTTGTTTGAAAAACCAATTCGAAGGCTTTCTCCATTCCAATCTTCGGAACGTTATATGATTCGTTGTTTTCCGTTGTACCTGTTCCACCTTCTACAAGTAAATAGAACCAATAATTCATCACTCCACTATTAGAATGCACACCTCCGTTATCGCCTTGTCCAGTATACCAATATTGGCCTAAATAATATTTTGGATCATTAAATTCGTGCGGATCTTTTAATGATCTAAAGGCATACTCAGAAGACCGTTTGTTTGCACGATCACCTTCATACCAATTGAAATTTTCATTATCATAAAAATACTCAAGTGCTTTTCCAACAATATCCGCAATGCTTTCATTGATTGCTCCTGACTCATCTTGGTATTCCAAGTCAGACGAATGCGTAATAACTCCGTGTGTAAATTCATGCCCAACAATATCCATTATTGTAAGCGGTCCAAAATCATCACAAGTTCCATTTCCAAAATAAGCCACTTCATTGTTCCAGTATGCGTTCAAGAAATATTTTCCTCCAGCATTAGTCACAGAAACTACAGGACTGCTGTCACCATCTATTCCATTCCAATTAAATTTATCCGATAACATATCGTGATAAACAGTTGCACAATGGTGTGCATCTAATGCAGCGATAGAATTATCCTCAGATGATAACTGCCAATTGCTAGAATTATGTTCAATATTTTCTAAGCGGTATGGAAGATTATTATTTGTAAATCTTGCATCTAAGGTTACTATCCCTTTGCCTCTTGTTGAGTCTATTAGTATAAATTTATTTGGAGCTATTGAATCGGAAATTATTGTTTGTGTTCCATAATAATGTGTATGCGCTGTTCCTTCTACTGAAGAGTGTGCAATTTCTGTAAAGCTACTGATCAATGTTCTATTTATTGCATCAATGTAATATCGATATTTAAATAATGGCGAGTCGCTTTGACAAATTATTTCATAGGCAAGTTTATATTCACCACTAAAATTAGGATATGCTAGATCAATTATAACCAATTCTGAATGTTCTATTTTTGTATTTAATTCTACAATTTTGTCCTGACCTAATTTTTGATATACTTTGTTTAAGAAAATATTCTTAGAACACCTAATTGCTTCATCTAATGAAATTTGTGGTTTAGCACTGATAGAAATATAAGGATATAAATTTCCAGTTGCACGGTATATACCACCATCACGTTCGTGTAGTGTGTATCGTCCACCAACTACTCTAAGGTCTTTATAAAATTGTTGATATTTATGATGTAGATAACTTGAGTTAGACTCCACTTTTTTGATTAATACTAATTCGTCATCAATCGAGAGTCCAAAATCTATCTGATTTCTTAATAGCAACAAAGACTTTTCTTGAGGGGAAATAAATTCTCTGACTTTGTTTTCTTTAAATTTTAAAATACAGTTTTTCTTATTCGATAAATGTTGACTCATTAACAAAAGAGGAAACAAAATCAATGATAATATTAACTGTAATCTATTCAAGATAATTCATTGTTTATTGTTTCGAAAATTTGGTTTTCCAAGTTATTCGAGTTCATTATAGAGAATGTTTTTCCGGTGATTTTTTCGTATAAGGAAATATATTTATCGCTAATTTCCTGAACAAATTCTTGAGGCATATCAGGCATAAGTTGTCCTTCCTTACCTTGAAAACCATTTTTCATTAACCATTCTCTCACAAATTCTTTTGAAAGTTGAACTTGTTTTGTCCCTGCCTTTTGCCTCTCATCGTAACCGTCCAGGTGATAATATCTAGAACTATCTGGTGTGTGGATTTCATCAATCAGATAAACTTTATTTTCATAGAATCCAAATTCGTATTTGGTGTCTACCAGAATCAATCCTTGTTTAGCGGCCATCTTAGTTCCTAAATCAAATAATGCTAAACTATATTCACAAAGTTGCTTCCATATATTTTCTGAAACTATATTTTTAGAAAGAATTTCTTTTTCAGAAATATCTTCATCGTGTCCTTCCTCTGCTTTAGTTGCAGGCGTGATAATTGGGTGAGGAAATTTATCTGCTTCTTTCATTCCGTCTGGCATTATTACTCCACACAATTCCTTCTGCCCACTTGAGTAACATCTCCATGCATGACCAGCAAGATATCCTCTGACGACCATTTCAAGTTTTATGGGTTCACATTTCTTTCCGATCGAGACATTGGGATGCGGAACTTTTTCTAGCCAATTAGGAACAATATCCTTACTGGCATTTAAAAAATGCTCTGCTATTAGGTTTAATACTTGACCTTTAAATGGAATTGGTTCTGGTAAAATATGATCGAAGGCAGAAATTCTATCGGAGGCGACTATCGCCATTGATTTATCAAAAAAATAGACATCTCGTACTTTTCCTTTATAGAAGCCTGTTTGTGTAGGAAAACTTAGATTGGTTTGTTTTAGTGCTTTCAAGTTGATTATACTTTTAGGATTCTTTCAGAATTACATAAAAGTACATTCATTTTTTATTGCTACAAAATTTTAGATATTCATCAGGATATTTCTGTCCAAAAGAATGTCTTTTATTTCTTTGAGGGTTCTATATTCATTAGGTAAAACCTTTTTAAAAGCTTCTTTTGCAACGAAGTAGCTACCTTTTTCTAATTCAGGAACAGTTTCTTTGATTTTGTTTTTAACACGTTTTACGTCGTGCTTTATTATACCTCTTATTGACGGGATTTCGTGCCAATCAGCTTCTATGGCTAAGGTTTTGTATTGATTACCGTGATCGTCTAATTGCGGATCTAATTCAATAAAATTTTGTTGTTTTTGGAGGCTATTATACTCGCCTTCTGGCAACTTCCATACGGAAGGATCTTTAGCCAATTCTGGATTGATGAGTAAAAACTCTAATCCTTTTTCATGATATCTATAAACAACTAATCTAACCTGGTTTAAAACACTCATATGCGGTAAATATACGATATAAACCTCAATATAACTGTATTGTTTAAAAGCGTATGGACAAATTTACTTTTTTATTCGACGAAGTATTTTAGATATGAGAATTTTGGATAAATAGGTCAGTCCAGTCAATATCATTGCATAAATAATTCCTGTAATTGGTGCTAAAACTCTAGCAAAATCGCTAGAAGCTTTATA
>JAHDBF010000038.1:0-14496 GCA_020630525.1 Saprospiraceae bacterium | reverse complement strand
AAAATATCTTCAAATTGTGACAAATCAATATCTTTGATTGCTGCCAATCCCTGTTTTACAGCATCCTCTATTTGTTCGATTTGTGCTTCATTTGGAGTGATTTCTTCTAGTCTTTTCGGTAATTCTTTTTCAAAAAAATCTGATAAATCTAGAGAATCCAATTTTTCTTGGATATCATCAATTGCTTTATCTACAGAATCATCTATCTTTTTTGATTCTTCTGATTGGGCATTTACCGATGCACTAAATGAGAATAATGTGCAAACAACAAATACATATTTTAACATGACTTAAGGTTTATTTTCATCTTAATAGGATGTCATAAATCGTTAAAGCCAAAAGTACATTTTCTTGATCCTTATCTTGTAATTCATCTAATACGGTGAATACTCGAGTTTGATCAGAATAGTCATTTTGAGGATTAACGATTGTTGCAACTGCTTTTTTTTCTAGTAAAATTTTATGATGCCCATCTAAAGCATCTAAATCTAACATTGCATGTTGCATTCCATCCGCAGATAATAACTGTCCATCCTTAGAAATAATTCCTTTATTAAAATTATTTATTCTTAATTCTGTGTTAAAATTATTCAGAGTAAACTCAAAAGTTGCGTCTTTAGTTGCGGCTACTAAGATCGCTTTATCATCAAAATATTTTTTGTAGGCATAACTAATCATGGGTTCATCATATATAGAATACATTGCTCCTTTTTCAGTGTAATATATTCCTGCTCCTACTTTTTGCGATAGCACCTTCATGGATAAGAGCTTTAATTCTTGTGCAGAGATTGGTGTTAATTTATCCAACCATTCATTAGCCAAAGATCTTAACTGATGAAAATCCTTTTGCATCTTAGCCCTTGATCCACCGATGCTAATTAAAAAATGAGCCAATTGAAAAAGGATAAATCCAAATCCAGCTATTGTAAAAAACAGTAAAATTAATCTAGTCAACTTTAATTATTTTAGTTTAAAATTGAATCCAATAATATTAATGTTTATTCAATTTAAAAGTTCCAACTGTCCTACTGTTAATACAAGATTGTGATATCTCCTTTGAATATTTTCTTTTCACCATTGATTAATTCTGCCTCAAAAATATATGCGTATACTCCGGGAGAAACTTTTCTATCACTTGAGAATCCATCCCAAGCGGCACTTTCATCTTCAGGTTGAAAATTAACATTCTCAAAAACAACATTACCCCATCTATCATAAATATTTATGTAAGAAATATTCTCGACTTGCTTTTTACCATAGATCATAAATTTATTATTGCCATCATTGTCATTTGGAGAGAAAATATTTGGCACATAGATTTCTACTTCATCAGAAACTGCCACTAAAACTGATCTTGATTCTAGGCATCCATTTTCATCCATCACAGTTATTTCATAAGATGTAGAATTTATTGGTGTTGCTATTGTAGTCAAGCAATCGTCACAATCTATAGAGCCATCATGTGTCCATTGAATCAATGATAAATTTTCTTCATCAAGATTTACTATTGCCTCTAAATTTATTTCGTCACCAAGATTTACATTTAAAACTTCATCAACATTTAATGTTAATCCTATTTCTTGGGGAGCTAATAATTCTACCTGATCAGTGAATTTACATCCCGCATCATTTACTATCTCAACATCATAAATCGCTGGTGCTAATCCATCGAAAGTTTCATTAGATTGTGCATCTAACTCATTTATCGAATATTGCAAATTTGTTCCTTGACTATTTACTGACATGATTTCAATAATACCATTTTCATCACCGAAACATACTGGATCTGTAAGCACGATTTCGGCATCTAAAATTGCATTCGGGTCATCAACAACGGTAATCATATCCGTTGTTTTACAATGATTGTCCAAGTCAATTACTTGTATGGTATAGTTACCAGAAGCATATACTATTGGAGTCAATTCTTCTCCATTAGATATTTGTTGATTGGCATCACTTGACCACTGTATTTCATAGTTTGCAGTATTTGACATCATTTCTGCATTTAGCTGTAAGCTTGAGTCGTTACAATTTAATATTGCAATATTTTCCACTTCTATTTCTGGCTGGACTAAATTAGCAACTACAGTTACAGAGTCCATAATAGAACAACCAGAAGAATTAAAAGAAATTTCAAGAAAATACATTCCTGGATCAGATGCTTCTAAGGTTTCTGTCGAACTTGGATTTAACTGAATCTTGTTTTCATCATACCATTGATAGTTTACATCACTGCCAACTGACGAACCTTCAGAACTAATAAAGACAGAACTGTTTTCGCAATCTATAATATCATTTAACGTCAAATTGACCTGAGGCATATCCAGATTCTCTTCAATCATCACAGAAGTATTTTGTACACATCCATTAGATAGATCTAAAATCTCAATTGTAATTTCACCTGGTTCATTTACGTCAATGTTTTCCCCACTAAATTCTACTCCATCGATAAACCAACTGATTTCATAGCCTGACAAATCTCCATCTGGAGTTAATGACACTACATCGTTATTACAAGTCAATACATTAGTTGGCATTGTCAGGATATCCATTGAAGGTGCTTGCTTATCTTCTATTACAGTAATAAATCCCGCTTCCGATTCACAAAGTGTAGTTTGGTCAATTGCAATAACCTTATAGACACCTTCTTGTCCTGCTGCGAAGATCTCATCCGTAGAAACCAATTGATCATTTTCATCGTACCAATAATATAATACACTATTATTAGCATTAGCTTCCGCAGTTAAGAATGCAAACTCATTATAACAATTTATCTCTTGATCGTCTCCGACTAACAATGTAGGTTTTTCATTATTTTGATTCACTGTAAGACTGGAAGTAGACACACATCCGTTACTATGAGTAACGCTAATTGTATATGTTCCACTCTGAATAAATTCTGGCTCCAATTCATCAGAATAAAAATCATTGGAATCTGGGCCAGTCCACAGTACATTTCCTATAGAAGAACTATTGACAATAGGCCTTACTGGAGTATTTGCACAATCTAAGTTTAAGTCTGCTTCAATAGAAGTACTTTCATTACAATTGGAGCAAGATGCATTATTTATTACTAACTCAAAAGCACAATTTAGATCATTGGTATCTGTAAGAATTATTGTTTGATCTAATCCATTTGATGCGATATTTAAAACTTCAAAGGAGTCTCCATAATTAAATGGACCTGTTCTCTCTGCGTTATAATCTACAAAAAATGAAGCGTTACCACTATTAGAATTCAACACAGAAATGGTTGCATTTACTAAGTCATCGGTATCATCCTGTTCTGTTTCATTATTATCACAATCAGACAATTCCAATACTGAAACTGAGATTTCGCATGCAGAAGAGCAGCTTGCTGGAATTTGATAAGTAAGCTCAAAACTACAAGAAGAATCTTCAGTATCTTGAATTTGAATTGTGCCTGTAGCTTCATTTATCGCCAATGATTCCACTGTAACAACACTCCCATATTCTCCAGCATACACACCATCCGTTGACTCCCATGAGGAACTCCCATTGGAAGATTGCATAATTATATCAAAAGTAAATGTATCATCAGTTGCATCAAAAGGAGTCTCATTATCTGAGCAAATTATATTTGTAATTTCTCCCGAATTAATTTGACAAGCTGCAACAGAACAAGTTTCTAAAATTCCAAGATTAATAAAATCATTACAATTGGGATCGTTCACATCCGAGATTGCTAAGATATGATTCTGACCATCTGCTAGGATTGTAAAGTCTTGCAACTCTCCATAATCGAATACACCTATCAAGTTTGTACCATCAACAAGTTCGTATTGTGAAGAAGTGTTTTCTGATTCTACTAAAATTGTTATATCGTAAAAGTCATCGTCGGTTTCTGGTGTACCATCGTCATTGCAATCTATTGCGCTACTTTCTATAGTGAAACTTACTGAAGAATTTAATGTAATAGTTTCTGCTGATTTACAAGAGTTTCCGTTTCTTGACTCTACTTCATAATCTCCAGACGGCAATCCAGTGAATACCAAATCAGTGACCCAATTAATTCCATCAATACTAAATTCTAATCCTGTAGGATCAGAAACTTCAATTCTTATTTCACCGTCAGGCAGGTCTGCACAACTTAAGTCAGTTTTTGATAAACTAAATTCAGGTGTATCTACCAATTCTAATTGTAAATCAATAATGGTAAAACAAGCTTTATCATTTGTGATTTTTGCAAATAGAAGATCACTATCATTTTGCATAATAAAGTCAGCAGGCAACACATTTACATTTTGCTCTGCATCTGTTATTGTATTAAAATAGTTTACTGTGTATGTAGGATTTAATGCAACATTGCCAAGCACTTCATCTAAGTTTATATTCACCCCACCTACTTCTCTACATCTTATAAAGTTTATATTTTCTTCCTGAGGTTTTTCATTGTATTCCAGTGTAACTTTTGTTCTTGTTAATGACTTACATTCTGGATTATTATTATCAGCAAAAGAAACATAATAATCATATACGCCTGGCGTCGTTATCACTGGTAGGTAAGTAGTCCCTAATCCTAAACTATTCCCGCCAGTAATTTCATCAAACCATTCTACAGTGTAATCTGCACTCTCACTTACAGTTAGCTCTACCAATTCACTAAGATCACAAATACTTAAATCCCCGTTACTTATTGGTTCAGGAATAGATGGACAATCACAAGAAGGTGGATCGATTGCAAACACAACTTCACAATTTTCATTATTTATAATAGAAACATTTACACTGTTTTCGATCGCAATATTTTCTATTGCGTATACACCTGCCGTTCCTATTAATTCTCCTACATCTGTGTTTACAATATTCCCAACACTATTGATGGTAACATTGTAGGATTGTAGGTCAACAGAACATGATGTTTCTACAATTGTGTAGTTGGGTTTAGCGAACACTTCCACTGTAGCTGTTGAAGATTTTTCTTCACAAAAATCAGTTGCGTCAATTTTATATTCAAATGTATATTCCCCTGAAGTAACTAATGAAAAATCTGTTTCAGTTGGGTTAGTAATGTCAATGTTATCACCTGACAATTGGGTCCATATGCCTGAACCAGTATTGCTAATGCCAATAACATCGTAAAGATTTATTTTTTCTGCTGCATCTTGACAGATGGTTTGTACACTTGAAATTCCAGCATCTTCTGTTTCAGCAATTCTCAATTCAAACCAAGCTGTATCTGGCGCACAAGAACCATTTGCAGATACAACATAAGAAAAGTTGTAAACACTTTCAGTCGAAGCAGAAACGTCAAACATATTTGTCACCTCATTGAAAAATGGTGCATTAGAAAATTCGCTCCAGACTCCTGGGTCTGCATCTGCTGAAACTAAACTATTAACATCAAACAAACCAAAATCACTACACAAATCAATACTATTATCTTCACCTGCATTCAAAGAACTATTTACAGAAATAGATATTTCTACATTATCAGAACAATCTCCAGCATCAGCGAATGCATAGATTGTCAGGTCTGTTGTAGGTGATAATTCTGTATCGGTAATCTGGTTTGACGCATCAATCGGTAAGTCACTATGGAAAGTCCATAAAATCCCTGTACTGTTTATATCTGACAAGGCGATATCTTCTAGTCTTAAACTTTGTCCATCACAAATTACTGGCTGTGTGGATACTACCAGTTCAGGTGCATCAGTTACTTTAATTGGAATCTCTATTACATCTCTACAATCGCCAATTTCAGAAGATGCAAAAATACTCATATCTTCAGTTGGGTTAATCTCATCTTCTGATATTCTATTCATCTCGGAAGGTTCTGCCTCAGTATGAAATGTTATTGGATTGTTTTGTCCGCTAATTTCATTTACCAAAATATCTGTAAGTGTAATACTTGCTGACTTACATATATTTATTTCATCATTAAATTCTAAGACTGGTCTAGCCTGAATATCTAAAGGGATTTCCAACACAGATTCGCAATCGCCGATTCTTGCTAAAGCGTAAATC
The DNA here is from genome assembly GCA_020630525.1 of Saprospiraceae bacterium. Classification (GTDB taxonomy): domain Bacteria; phylum Bacteroidota; class Bacteroidia; order Chitinophagales; family Saprospiraceae; genus JAHDBF01. Next base: position 8,508 of record JAHDBF010000038.1, on the reverse strand, counting down.
TGAGTCCCATTTGATAACATCAATTCATCATCTGTGAATGCATTAGAATTGTCAGGGATTCCAGAATGGTAGGATAATTCAATTACATTTCCATTGTTTTCATACACTGGAATATCATTAAGACTAATCATCTCATTTTCACATGAGGCAATCGCATTATCAATTTTCAATTCTGGATTTTCAATACTTTCTATTTCAACAATATGTTCTATGAAACAATCTCCTGTTTTTGCCAAAACAATAATCTCTGTATATTGATCAATAATTATAGATGAAGCAATAATCTCATTAGATGCTTCTGCTGGCGTCGAGGAATGAAAAGTTTTTATTGAATTAGAAGAGCCTACATCAGTAATTACTATATCTGACAATTGAAATTCTGCACCATTACAAACTTCAAACCTTTTATCCAACTGAACATTAGGAGCTGATAGTATTTCGAAATTGAAAGTTGTTTCTGCTGTACAGTCAGTATTATCGGGCGTAAATTTTGCAACTATGGTCTCTCCTGCTTTATCACTAGGATCTATTTCTGATAAATCCCATGTTCCAGGAATGCCCCCATTTGAAAGATTCGGCAATGAGATTGGGGCAGCATCCTCGCATAATTGATTTGGAAAATCGAATTCAGGAGTTACTGAATCTAATATTTCGATAGTTGTCATATACATATCTGTACAATCGTCTGTAGAAGAAAAAACCAATTCTACAGAACCAGATTCTTGAGTTGGATCTATCGAATTAACATTCCATGATCCGTTTATTCCATTGTTCGACAATTCAGGAAGTATTAACTCATCTGCACTAGAACATAATGAAGAAGGTAAAGAAAATTCAGGAATGCTATTCTCACTTACTGAGAACGTTAGACTGATTCTTTCTGCACATTTGTTACTTGCATCTGGGATGAATGCAACCTCTAAAGAGTTACCTGCCGTTATGGAATTCGGATCTATTGTCGACTCGGACCAAGTTCCTAGAATTCCGTTATCTGAAGTTAATGGTAGATCAATAATTGGCGAACTGATACACAACTCCGTTTCTAATGAAAATTCAGGAATTATCGTTTCTAAAACATCTAACTCTAAAGTATAATTTGTAGAACAATCGCCTCCTACTACAAAGTCAATCGACAGTGAATTACCAGAATAATCAATTGGTAAAATAGTAGGGATGCTCCATTCTCCTTCAATACCATTATCTGAAATTGTTGGAAGATTTAATTCTGGTTCGTTATCACATAATAGATTAGGAAGCGAAAATTCAGGTTCTACATTAGAATTAATGTTGATTACCCAAAAGAAAATTTCAGCACATTCGTCATTCGGTATAAAATCTAAATCTATAGATTGTCCTATATAATCTTGTGGATTAATATCATCTATATTCCACGTACCCTCTATACCGTTATCAGAAACATTTGACAAGTTTAGCACATCATCCGAAGAACATAATGATAATGGCAAGTCAAATTCGACTTGTTTTTCTTCTAAAATATCAAAAATTAGTTCATACGGTTTAGGGCAGTCAATATTGCTGGGTGTAAATGTACTAAACACTGTTGTCCCTGCTAAAAGATCTGTATCAATCATTGGTGTATCCCAGAACCCTTCTACCCCATTTTCGTCAGTAGTTGGTAAGGTTACAACGCCTTGTTTTGCACAGTATTCTGCTGGTAAGTCAAACGAAATTTCTATTGCAGTTTTAATTTCTATTTGGGTGCTATACAATTCAGTACATTTACTATCGAATGGCGTAAATGTTAAATCTATTGAAGAACCCGATACGTCATTTGGGTCAATTTCATTTACATTCCAAAAACCCTCTATGTTATTTTCATCGCTGGTAGGCAATTGCAGAACTTCATCGTTAGCACAAAGTGTTTCTGGCAAATCAAAAGACGGAATTTGTTTCGCTACAACTTCTATAGATGCATTAAAAGTTCTTGCGCAAAGGTCATCAGTAGGTGTAAATTCAATATTAATTAATTGTCCAGCATTGCCCGAAGGATTTACTTCAAATATATTCCATGTACCTGAAATACTATTGTCTGATACTGTTGGCAATAAAATTGGGCTTTCGTCAGTACACATAGTTTGTGGAAGATCAAATGTTGGTGTATCTGAAAAATTAATTTTAAACTCAACATTTTCCTCTTTATCACAGATATTGTCTGGTGAAAAAGTGGCATCTATTTTTCCATTAATTGATAAAGATGGATCAATTTCAGCTGGTGACCATGTTCCAGAAATTCCATTGTCAGAAATAGTAGGTAAAGTAAAGATTGGATCAGTGTCACAAATCTCTTTTTCAAAACTAAATTCTGGAGTTGAAGCAGGTACAATAATGTAATTAGCTTCACCAGAAATCGTGGACTCGCATCCTCCTGCATCTTGTACTGAAACTAAGGTAAAATCTTTATCTTCGGAAAGAACGATTGACTCAATATGAAATTGATCAGTTGTTGTAATGGTATTAATTGTTCCACTTTGATCTTGGTAAGTTATCGTCCAAGGCGCTGCACCTTCTAAAGTAAAATTTAAATCAACTGATTCTCCTGCACATGTGCTTTCATTTCCACTGATAGAAGCTGTTATTTCTGTTGGTCTTATTACCGTATAATTTCCTGAATTAGCACATCCAATTCTAGACACTGTAACATTATATGAGTCTTTATTGTCATCAATAATTATTGAGCTTGAAGTGCTTGAAGCATTGTCATCCCATTCAAATTCTAAATCAGAGAACCCATCTACAGAGGCAGTTAGGGTTATCTCATCGCCTGGGCATGGATTTTCTGGAGACTGGGTAATGACGACTTCAAAATCGCCCGTTACATTTATGGTAATTGTTTTAGGATCAGAAACACAAGAGTTACTTGCGTAAACGGTATATGTGTATGTCCCAGGATTTGGAAAGTACTCACTAAATAATCCAGGAGTTTCATTGGAGTAATTTACTTCACCTGTCTGATCATTAATCCAATAAAAAGCTGCGGTAGGATCGCTACTCGAAATTTCTACTTCGGCATTATTTTCTTTACAAATTTCAATGTTGTTTTCCGAAATTGAAAGTGTAGGTGATGTACAACAATTGATCGAAGTATTAAAAACGATTAATGGATCTTCTAAACATCCTGTGTTCGTAAAAATACCAGTTTCTGAATCACCAAAAGTTTTGATTGACACTGATGCATCGACCTCGGAACTACACTCACCTAATGAAATTGTTTGCAAAGTGAAACACACTCTCCAACTTCCTTGTCCAGAATATGCTGGATAATCATCATCTCCATATCCTAAATTTGGATCTGTGGTCGGGTTGGTGCAGCAAGCATCTTCAAAACTAAAACAGTCTGGATCGAAAGAATTTAAAAAATACCATCCCGCACCTGCAGGATCACCATTTGACAAGCCTAATGTATTTGGATTATTTGTTTCATAAGTTACTACGCCGCTATCATACCAATTCCAACTTCCAGATAAATCTCCTTCACAAATTGGATCTTGTGTTTGCGAATAAATCGAGCCTTGTGTCGTTAACGAAGTGGTAATATTTTGAGGCGCACCATTTGCAGAAAAAGAGTTGGCAGCCCATCCATCTCCAAAAGTAGGTACTATCCCATGTAAATAATTTGTATTTGAGTTGAAGTAATTTTCTTGAGTGTAGCAAAATTCTATTGTTTCATTTGGTTGAAAAGGACCAGAAAGTGGTGAACCGAGTGATGTGTTTACTACTTGAATTTTTCCTGTTGTGTTACATGTACTTGGATCATTATACACTCTTGTGCACATGTCGTACGCCCCTTCTGTTCCATCCGAACTTGAAATTGCAATGTAATAAGTTGTGTTAGGTTGAAGTGGAACATTTACCAAATCTACTAATCCGGCTCTACCTTGGTTACAATATTCATAATTCAAACTATTGCAACTTCCCGAATAAATTGAGATTACGGCATTGTCTATTTCATTAGATTCCATACCAATGTCCAGCATAGCATTGTTTCCTCCATTATTGATGGTATACCATGTTGTAGCAAATGGGGTTTCAGAACAACCACCTGTTCCAGTAGAAACGTATCCTGAAGAAGCACCCTCTGTGCATCCATCAATACAGCTCAATGAACCATTTTGTGATATAGGCTGCGCAGACGCACAATCGTTATTAGGTGACGTGTTACAGCCAAATGTTGCATTGACTAAAGACAGGCTCATACATAAAAGAATGATAATCGGTTTGCACTGTTCTAATCTTCCTATGATCGCAATCATAAACTCCTCTTTAAAAAATTCCACTAAATAGATACTGAACTTGGGGTTCGGGATATAAGGTATCAGTTCTCAAATTAGATGTGAATTTTAGTAAGAATACTAAAGATCAACAACAAACATATTACATTTTTTTATAATATGATAATTTAACTTATTATAATTTATATATAATTGACAATTTAAATGGCTTTTACCCTCAATTTATTGTATAAAAAAAGCTGCATCCTAAAGAATGCAGCTTTTTAAAAAGGGTAATTATTAAATCTTAGTTAAGCGCTTTTGAGAAACGCTTTTTCACTTCTTTCTTAGATGTTCTTAAATTATCCGTTAAATCTCTTACGATTGGAGTTGCAACGAATATTGAAGAATATGTACCTACAATTACACCAATCAATAGTGCAAAAGCAAAACCTTTTGTACTTGCACCACCAAAAATGATTAATACAAACATTACGAAGAATGTAGTTAACGAGGTAATTATCGTTCTTGAGAATGTACTGTTGATTGCTTTGTTGATTACATCATCAGTATTTTCCTTAGTATATATGCCTAAATCTTCTCTTATTCTATCAAATACTACCACTGTATCATTTATAGAATAACCGATTACCGTTAAGATCGCTGCAATAAACGCTTGATCTACTTCTAAGCTAAATGGTAAAATACCGTGGAAAATTGAGAATAAACCTAATACGATTAAACTATCGTGTACCAATGCCGCAACGGCACCAAGGCTATATTGCCATTTGTTAAATCTTAAGAATAAATATAGGAATATCAATAAGATTGCGAAAATACCTGCATATAATGAACTGTTAGCGATATCATCTGCGATTGTAGGTCCTACTTTACTCGATGTAACTACGTGAGTCCCGTTTTGGATATCTGTTAACTTGAATTTATCAAGCGTAACGTTATCTCCTGTAATACCAACTACTGCTTCGTGTAATTTAGCCATTACCTCATTAGCAACCTCCGTTCCTGTTTCATCAATTTTGTATGAGGTAAGTATATTGAAGGTATTATTAAGGTCAACTGCTTTTACTTTAGTATTGTCACCTAAGTATGCTGTTAGTCCTTCTCTTAAAGTCTCTGCAGAAACATCCATGTCATCAGAAAACTGAACATTGTAAGAGTATCCTCCTGTAAATTCTACACCCCAATCGAATCCTTTAGTTGCCATAGAGATTAAACCAGCAACGATTAATACTCCTGATATTACGTAAGTGATCTTTCTTTTTCCGATCCAATCTATGTTCATATTAGCAAACATATTTTTTGATCCACCAGTCCAGAAAGAAAGGTTGTTTCCTTTTCCAACCCACCAGTCAATGATCATTCTACCCACCAATACTGCAGTAAATAATGAACATAATACACCGATAATCAATACTACAGCAAATCCTTTTATTGGACCTAAACCAAAGTAAGCCAATACTGCTGCTGTTAGCAAAGTGGTTACATTGGCATCAATGATTGCAGAATATGAGTTACTAAATCCATCTGCAACGGAAGCCAAGAGTCCTTTCCCTGCTCTGAGTTCTTCTCTTATCCTTTCGAATATGATCACATTGGCATCTACTGCCATACCGATCGTCAATACAATACCAGCGATTCCAGGAACAGTCAAAACTGTACCTAAACTTGCTAATGCACCGATAATAAAAAATATGTTTAATAATAATGCTATGATAGAGATTATACCACCACCACCGTAGTAAACCACCATGAATAATAGTACCAATACTAAACCAAAGGCGAGTGCCTTCATACTTGCGCTAACGTTTTGCGCTCCTAGTGAAGGACCAACAATTGCTTCTTGGATAGACCTTGTTTTTGCAGGAAGTTTTCCAACTTCTAATATTGATGATAAATCATTTGCTTCTTGTACTGAGAAATTACCGCTGATTTCCGAACGGCCTTGAGTAATAGCGCCATTTACTCTAGGAGCAGAGAAAACTTCATTATCCAACACAATAGCGATTTCTCTATTACCATTGTTGGCTGCTCTTTCTGTCATTTGTCCCCATTTTTTGGCACCTTCAGAATTCATTCTGATGTTAACAGCCATTTCTCCAGTAGGGTTTGGTGCAGCATTTGCTTCTACGATTACATCACCTTCAAGTGGAGCTTTATCTGTTCCTACTTGTTTTTTGATCATGTATAATTCGTATTCGTTTGACTGTTCGCCAGCTTCTATATCAAAATAAGGCTTGTTTGCCCAAACAAATTCTAAGTTAGATGGAAATAACTTCGTTACTTCAGGTCTTGCTAATAATTTGCTAATTTCGTTTCTTTCATTTTTTGGAGCTACACCGATTACTGTTCTAGGGAAAGTTCCATTATTAACAGTAAGTCTACTTAATAATGGTCCATTGTTTCCAAAAGCATCTTGTTCTCTAGGAACAATTTCCATAGATTGTTCACCAGTTTCTTGTCCTAAAGAATCTAATTTAGGTGTATAGATAGTATCGTACTCTATTGCTGTATCTTCTTCAACACCGCCACCTAAAGCTCTATCTGCTTGTTGGATTGCTTGTTGGATTCCAGAATCTGTGAATCTATATGTATCCCAAAATTCCAATTCTGCAGTTGCTCCTAAGAATTTTCTCGCTCTTTCTGGATTATCGATTCCTGGCATTTCCACTTGGATCAAGTCTCTTGCCGCATCTAAGGTTACGTTTGGTTGAGTAACCCCTAATTTATCGATCCTTTGCTTTAATCTATTGAATGTTAATTCTACAGTACTGTTAGCAGTTTCTCTTAATAATTGAATTACCTCTCCATTTGAAGATTGTAAGTTTAATTTTTCTTTTAGCACTGGGTCTCTTGAGAATATTTTTGCCAAGCTTCCTCCACCCAATTTTTCATATTCTTGGTGAAATAAGCTTATAAAGTCAGACTGCGAGCTTTTTTGAGCATCTTCAGCATTGTTTAATGCCTCGTTAAAGTTTGGAGCAGTGCTTTCTTTAGATAATCTTACTAATAATTCTTTTAAATCTACTTGAAGTGTAGAGCTCATTCCACCTTTAAGGTCTAGACCAAAGTTTAATTGTTTACTTTTAAGGTCATCATAAGTGAATCCTGATAATAATGGGATTTTGAATATTTCATCACCTGAAACTGAGTCCAAGTATGCAGCTCTAAACTGTTTAGCTTTAGAATTTGCTTCATCTGCATCTTGAATATTTGCTACTCTTTCTTGAGCATAGCTATCTGCAGCTTTCTCTACTTTTCTAGTCGGCAACATATAGAATAACTGCATAAGCGTTACCAATATGAGCAATACCAAAAATACTTTTATTAATCCTTTTCCTTGCATTTTAGCAATTTTATAATATAAATACGTACCTGAAAAACTCCGCAAATGTACGATTATTATTGATATAACAACCTTTTGCGGCAATAGAATTTATTGGCTTTAGAAAAAGCAAAAGTAGCTTTAATTACCCAACTAAAACAGTAAAATATTTGACTAAAAGTCATTAGATCGCATTTACGGTTGTTGAATCTAAATAAAATTGTTAAAATTTATGGATAATTAATTAGTTCTAATGGAATCTTTTTTCTTAAAATTACATTGTAGGATTATATTATTCATCTAAAAATTTAATAGACAATGGGATTATTTTCATTCTTAAAGAATGCAGGAAGTAAGATACTTTCAAACTCAGCAGAAGCAAATGATGCAAATGCAGCAGCAGATGCTTCGGCAAAAGCGGCAGCAGAAGCTAGTAAAGGCAAATTATTAGAATCAGTAGTTGGTAGCTCTGGAATTGACATAGAAAATCTTTCTGTAGACTATAAAGATGATGTTGTTACTGTGTATGGGCAAACTGGATCACTAGACGATAAAGAAAAAATCATTTTAATACTTGGAAATATAGATGGTGTTGGTGCTGTAGATGATAGAATATCTGTAGTTGCTGCTCCGCAATCTACTTTTTATGAAGTTCAATCGGGAGATTCGCTTTCTAAAATAGCAAAAGATCATTATGGAGACCCAATGAAGTATAATGAGATTTTCGAAGCAAATCAGCCAATGCTTGATGATCCAAACAAAATATATCCAGGACAAATGTTGAGGATTCCAAAATTATAGAAATAGTTTTTATAGGATGGTTATACAGTTGCTATACTAGTGGCTAAAATCAAAAACTAACTATACTATTTTTTCAATAAAAAATGAGGCTAGAATTTAATTTTAGCCTCATTTTTTTATCACTATAATTTACTG
>JAHDBF010000037.1 GCA_020630525.1 Saprospiraceae bacterium | reverse complement strand
TTCCCATCAAAAGATTTCTTATCTGAAAAATTTGATTTGTATAAAATTGTAAAAACATTGTACACACAATTGAATCCATAATCACAAGTAGATTTAAATAACCCACATTAATTGAAGCATTATAAAGTAAAGGAAATATATTACACCATCCAAGGTGAAGGACACCATACTGGAAGAGCTGCAGTTTTCTGTAGATTTGCTGGTTGTAATCTATGGTCTGGTAGAGAAGAAGACCGTAACGATGCAATATGCAAATTTTGTGATACAGACTTTTGGGGAATGGATGGTGATAACGGAGGTAGATATACGTCTGTAGAATTGGCATTAAAAATTAAATCTCTTTTTCCTCAAGGTCAAGATTGCTTTGTAGTTTGTACTGGAGGCGAACCAGCTTTGCAGATGGATGACGAACTTGTGTCTGAGTTTAAAAATCACTCTATCGAAGTAGCTATCGAAACCAATGGAACGCTAGATTTGCCAAGAGGAATAGATTGGATTTGTGTTAGCCCAAAATCTGACACTGAGATAATTATTACTAAAGGGAATGAATTAAAATTGGTTTTCCCACAAAAAGAAAATACGCCAGAATTATATCAAAATTTAGATTTTGAACATTTCTACTTACAACCGTTGGATGATGAAAATCAGATGGAAAATACAAGGAAGTGTATACAATTCTGCAAAGAAAACCCTGAGTGGAAACTAAGTATGCAAACGCATAAATATTTAAATATTCCGTAATGAGGATTGCAATAATATCAGGAAGCGCGAGAGCAGAAGGAAATACATCTACACTCATTACTAACCTGCAAAAGCATATAAATGCAGATTCTTATGCTTTGTTAGAATATCAGATTAATCACTATCGCTACGACCATAATTATAAAAATGATGAATTCATTTCATTAGTGAAGAATGTAATAGAAAATTACGATACCATCATTTTTGTCACACCTGTATATTGGTACTCCATGAGTGGTAGAATGAAAGTTTTTTTTGATAGGATGACTGATATGTTAAAAATCGAGAAAGAACTTGGTAGAAAATTACGAGGTAAAAACATGGCAGTTGCTACAACTTCTAATGGCGGTAATTTAGAAGGAAATTTTTGGATTCCGTTTATCGAAACAGCAGATTATTTGGGAATGAATTACTTAGGGAATCTCCACACTTATCAAGATTTAAACTATGATAAAGAATTGTTAGAATTTGTTTCGGTTTTAAAGTAACACAAATTAAAATCTCTAAAAGTTATTTTCTTAAGTCAAAATAAAGTTAGTTCGCATTACGAGAACTTTTATCATGCCTTTATGTTGTGAAAAGACTTTTGTCTTAGCAAAAATTAATGGAGTTTTAATGATTACTCATCTGCCTTGACCAACCCATGAATAATAAATGGTGTCCCAGCGCGACGCTCGTTGGGATAAATCTCTTTTACTTCGCCAGAAACAATTACCGTCAAGTTTTCTTCTTGAAACATTTCTGGCATTTCACAAGGTTGCCATCTAGATCCAGATTCGTCAGGAACCATCATCCACCATGTTGCAACTTTAATGATTTTTGCCTTATGTTCTACAATTTCTTTAGTCGTTTTTCTATCTTCAAAACAAGCATTATCAAAAGTTACCAACTCTTCTTTTTCAATTTTAGGTTTGTCCATAGATTGCACAGTTTCTTCAGATTTACTCGTCGTTTTGCAAGCATAAAAAAAGAACAATATTGATATTAAATGGTATTTCATAAACGTCTGATGTCATTAATTAAAACAAATAACTCACCTAAAGCGTAATAAATTGTAATCATTTTAACCAAATTCACATATTAAAAATATTATTAATGTGTAATTTAGCAGCTCAATTGTAACGCTATGGCAGAAGTATTATATACCGAAGATAACATTAAATCCCTCGATTGGAAAGAACACATCAGGTTGCGTCCTGGAATGTATATCGGAAAGTTAGGAAATGGATCAAGCACAGACGATGGTATCTATGTGTTGATCAAAGAGGTAATTGACAATTCTATAGATGAATATGTGATGGGATTCGGTAGGAACATCGATATATCTGTTGCTGATGGCAACGTACGTATTAGAGATTATGGTAGAGGAATTCCTTTAGGAAAAGTAGTAGATTGTGTTTCTAAAATTAATACCGGTGGAAAATATGATTCGAAAGCGTTTAAAAAATCAGTAGGATTAAATGGAGTAGGAACCAAGGCAGTGAATGCACTTTCTGATAGTTTTACTGTTTCGGCATTTAGAGAAGGAAAATGTAAAACGGCAACATTCCAACGTGGAGTATTGATCAATGAATCAAAAATTGTAAAAACCAAAGAACCCAATGGTACTTTAATCGAGTATACTCCTGACAGTTCTATTTTTAAAAAATACATTCATAGAGATGAGTTTATCACCAATCAGCTTTGGAATTATGCTTATCTAAACGCAGGATTAAAACTCAATTTTAACGGTAAAACTTTATACTCTCGGAATGGACTTAAAGATTTATTAGAGAGAAAAATTGATGAGGAAGCAGCAAGATACCCAATCATTCACCTGAAAGGACATGATATCGAAATTGCATTGACGCACGGAAATCAATATGGGGAAGAATATTACTCTTTTGTAAATGGTCAGAATACAACGCAGGGAGGAACCCACTTGGCAGCATTTAGAGAAGCAATTGTTAAGACATTTAGAGAATTCTTTAACAAGAGTTTTGATACCAAAGATATTCAGACAGCAATCGTTGGAGCGATCAGTGTACGTGTAGAAGAACCCGTATTTGAGTCACAAACAAAAACAAAATTGGGCTCATTAGCCATTGCTCCTGAAGGACAAACTATCAGAGGATTTATCGTCGATTTTCTTAAGAAAGAATTAGATAATTTTCTCCATAAAAATAAAGCTGTTGCAGAGGCAATCTTAAAGCGTATCCAACAATCAGAGCGGGAGCGAAAAGAAATAGCAGGGATTAAAAAACTGGCGAACAAACGGGCTAAAGTTGCCAATATTCACAATAAAAAATTAAGAGATTGTCGAATACATTTATCTGATTCTTCAAGGAAGTCCACTGAAGAACAAAAAATGAATTCTACTATATTTATTACAGAAGGAGACTCCGCAAGTGGATCGATAACCAAAGCGAGAAATGTATCTTCTCAAGCCGTTTTTAGTTTGCGTGGTAAACCACTGAATAGTTTTGGTCAAACCAAAAAGATAGTGTACGAAAACGAAGAATTGAATCTATTGCAACATGCATTGAATATAGAAGATGGCCTCGAAGGATTGCGATATAACAAAGTAGTTATTGCAACAGATGCAGACGTCGATGGAATGCATATCAGGTTATTGCTATTGACTTTTTTCTTGCAATTTTTTCCTGATTTAGTCAGAGAAGGTCACCTGTTTATCTTAGAAACTCCTCTGTTTAGGGTAAGGGATAAAAAGAAAACATATTATTGTTATAGTGAGCAAGAAAAGCAAGATGCAATGAAGGCTTTGCGTGGAAAACCAGAGATTACCCGATTTAAAGGATTAGGAGAGATTTCGCCAGACGAATTCGGTGGATTTATTGGAGAAGACATTAGATTAGAGCCAGTTATACTTAATGATAGTGCTAAAATAATTGATATCCTTAGCTATTACATGGGTAAAAATACTCACGAAAGACAATTGTTTATCATCGATAATCTGAAGATCGAAATAGATCAATTGGCAGAGGTAGAAGTGATGGATATTGAATCCGACTTGCTACAAACAGAAGATGCCAAAATGGCATAGTAATTTGATGTAATTCTTGAAAATTGCGCCATTATTGGTTTAAAACATCAATGGTATATCTTTTGCCTTAATTGGATTACGACTAAGTAAACAAGTAATCTAATGTTCGAAGATTTTAAATTTTTTTTAGATTCCAATGAGGATCAAGATTTTGCGCCGATGTTCTCAATCACTGATGATGAGGAAGACCATCCAGATGTAGAAGTAAAAAACGAATTGCCTTTATTGGCATTAAAAAATACAGTATTGTTTCCGGGATTAGTAATTCCAATCACTGTTGGAAGGTCTAAATCTAAACTTGCTATTAAGAAAGCATACAAAGGAGAAAAGCTTATTGGCGTTTTCTCTCAGAAAGATATAAATACAGAAAACCCAAATTATGATGATTTATATACCATTGGAACAGTGGCAAAAATCGTCAAATTACTCAAAATGCCCGACGGCAACACTACCGCAATCCTCCAAGGTAGACAACGCGTAAAGCTAGATGAATTAACTGCTATAGATCCTAATCTAGAAGGGAAAGTAACAGGAATTAATGACGAATTTCCGATAGATAATGTAGAATTGAATGTTATGGTAAGTTCGATCAGAGAGGCTGCCAAAAAAATCATTCAGCTATCACCAAATATTCCTAGTGAAGCAGTGGTGATGCTACAGAATATTAAGAAAAACGGCTTTCTGTTGAATTTTATAGCGAGCAATCTCAATATAGATGTAGAAAAAAAACAAGCAATCTTACAAGAAAATGATCCAATGGAAAAGGGTCAAACCATTCTTGATCAGATGGCCGAGCAACTCAAATTATTAGAAGTAAAAGACCAAATCGAATCTAAGGTCAGAGGAAATATTGAGAAGCAACAAAGAGATTTTTTCTTAAATCAACAGCTAAAAACCATCCAAGACGAATTGGGACAAAATCCTCAAGTGGAGGAATTGAATGAACTGGTATTAAAATCAAAGGATAAAAAATGGAGTGAGACTGTTGCAAAGCATTTTGATAAACAAATGAAGCGCATCAAAAGAATGAATCCTCAGGTCGCAGAATACTCAATAACCTTAAATTATCTCGAGACATTATTGGCATTACCTTGGGATGATGTAACCGTAGATAATTTTGACCTAAAAAATGTAAAATCTATTTTAGATAAAGATCATTTTGGCTTAGAGGATGTTAAAGAGAGAATATTGGAACATCTTGCAGTACTAAAACTAAAAGGTGATATGAAAGCTCCGATCATCTGTCTAGTAGGTCCTCCAGGAGTAGGAAAAACGAGTCTTGGTAAATCTATCGGTAATGCACTAAACAGAAAATTTGTAAGGATGTCTCTAGGTGGTCTTCATGATGAAAGTGAGATCCGTGGTCATAGGAAAACCTATATTGGCGCATTGCCAGGGAGAATTATCCAGTCACTTAAAAAAGTAAAATCTTCTAATCCAGTATTTATCTTGGATGAGATAGATAAGATCGGAAAAGACTTTAGAGGAGATCCATCTTCTGCATTGTTGGAAGTATTAGATCCAGAGCAGAACCATAGTTTTTATGACAATTATTTAGAGTTAGAATACGACCTTTCTAAAGTGTTGTTTATTGCTACTTCGAATTCGCTTAGTACGATCCAACCAGCATTGCGGGATAGAATGGAGATCATCCAGTTAAGCGGATATTCGACAGAAGAAAAAGTACAGATTGCTAAAAAACATCTCGTTCCAAAACAGAGGAAAGAGCATGGATTAAAAGCAAATGCAGTGAGTATAGCAGATGCTACAATGACAAAAATCATCACTGATTATACTAGAGAAGCTGGGGTCAGAAATCTTGATCGCCAAGTTGCAAAAGTAATGAGATACGTAGCGAAAAAAGTAGCTATGGAGGAATCCTATGATAAGAAAATCAAGGCAACCGACCTCAAGGAAGTGTTGGGACATCCGCTTTTTCAAAACGATAAATATGCTAAAGTTGAAAAGACAGGAGTTGCAGTAGGATTGGCTTGGACAAGCGTGGGTGGTGATATACTTTTTATAGAAGCTTCACATTCTAAGGGTAAACCAAGATTATCATTGACGGGAAATCTAGGTGATGTAATGAAAGAATCTGCAACCACTGCACTGAGTTACATCAAGGCAAATGCTGACGATTTAAACATTGATCCTAAAATTTTTGAAACAGCAGAACTGCATGTCCACGTTCCGCAAGGTGCCATTCCAAAAGATGGACCAAGTGCAGGTATAACGATGTTAACAGCATTAACTTCAGTATTGGGCGGTAAGAAAGTAAAATCTCATCTTGCCATGACAGGAGAGATTACCTTAAGAGGAAAAGTACTTCCAGTAGGAGGCATCAAAGAAAAAGTACTGGCTGCCAAGCGTTCTGGCATAAAGGAAATCATCCTTTGTGAAGAAAACAGAAAGGACATCGAGAAGATTAAAGAAGAATATATCAAAGGCGTTAAGTTTCATTTTGTTGAGGATATGAAAGAAGTGTTGGAGATTGCGTTGGTGTAGGTATTAAGTTAATTGTAAAATTTAGCATTACTTACAAAGCTTATTAAAAATATTGTTGTATTACAGAGATCAGATCGCTCAGAGCGATCTGATCTCTGTTTATAAAATATATACTATTGGTCTAAGCTCAAGATTTTTCTTAGGAATTTTAAGACATTAAGAAAAATCATTATATAAAATGCTATTATTAAGACGTTATTCGAATTAATTGGACCAAGTTTGTAACTAAATAGCTGAAATTTTACAAATTACACCTTTAAGTTTGGTTATTTTGAGGTATTTAAAAACATTATACTTAGTTTTATCCAACTAATTAACTTTTACACTCTCTTAATGCTTAAATCGCCAAATAATATATTAGCGACAATACTTATATTGTCCAGTAGTCTTTCCATTGTAGGTCAAACTTTTGTTGAAGTTTCAAATTCTGTAAATATAAATGCAACTGCTGGACATAGCTCTCTTGGAAACGGAATTAGTTTCGTAGATTTTGATGGAGATGGATATGATGACTTAACCTTTGGTACTTCATTAGGAAATCCACTTTTGTTTTTTAAAAATGATGGTGGTAATGGCTTTAATCAAATTTATCCAAATATTTACGATGCTTCGAATACTATGCAGGTTCTATGGGCTGATATAGACAACGATGGAGATTTGGATTTTTTTATGAGTTCAATGAATGGCCAATCTAGAATTTTTGAAAATGATGGTTCTTTCAATTTTACAGATATAACAATTTCTGCAGGATTTTATATTATTTCTGACCCGAATACCTCCGCATCATTTTGCGACATTGATAATGATGGTTTTCTTGATTTATTCATTTCTAACTATTGTTATGATAATTGCTTTAATTACCTCTATAAAAATAATGGCGATAACACTTTTACAGACATTACTATAACATCAGGAGTGGAGGGTAATTTTGGTCCAGGACTTGCTTCTGGTTTTCTGGATATTGATAAGGATTTAGATCCAGATTTGTATTTGGCTTATGATAAGGTTTGGGAAAATATGATGTTCGAAAATGATGGGAATGGAAATTTTACTGATATAAGTGTTGATAGTGATACTGATATTCAAATTGATGCAATGAATGTAGGTATCGGAGATTTTAATAATGATGGCTTTTTAGATATTTATGTCACTGATGGAAATGCTCCAAATGTACTATTTAAGAATAATGGTGATGGGACATTTACCGATGTATCGGCAACTGCGGGAACAGAATTTAATGGAATATGTTGGGGTGGTTCATTTGCGGACTTTGATAATGATGGTTTTGAGGATTTATATGTATGTACAAATCACAATGTCGTCGATAATCCCAATAAATTATATATGAATAATGGAGATGAAACATTTACCCCAATTTCCTTTCCAGAAGATACTACTAGGTCTAATTGTAACACTTTTGGAGATTTTAATAATGACGGCAAGCAAGAGATTGTAGTATCTGCAAAATTTAATGATCCGATTTTATTTTTTGAAAACCAATCTGATTCAGATTACAGTTTTTTTAAAGTAAAATTAGAAGGAACTACAAGTAATAGAGATGGAATTGGTACTTGGATAGAACTATATACAGAAAGCGAAGTTCAATATAGATACAAAACGTGTGGGCAAGCTTATTTAGCTCAGGAAAGTTCAAATGTTCATTTCGGTATAAGTAGTCATGATTTTATTGATTCTTTGATAATTAAATGGCCTTCTGGGATAGTAGATACTTACTATGAATTGTCAAGTAATGTAACTATAGAAGCTGTAGAAGATTGTAAAGATTGTAGTATTTGTCATTTTCATGATGATTCAACTTATGATTTTTTAAATATACCTTCTGGTCATTATTACCAAGATACTATCTCTTCACATGGCACAATTGGTATAGATCAAAATGTTAATTTTAGAGGAGTTCAGTCAGTAGAATTGGGTAATAAGTTTGAGACCAACCTAAGTTGTGCTTTTACTGCAGAAATAAAGACATGTTTTAATTAGCCAGCAATATATTCCCACTTTAAAAAGTTGAAATACCATCAGAAAGTCCAACCTCAAAAGATAAACGTAATTAAGTAAATCCTTAATAGCCAAATAGATTATAAAAATTATTGGTATTTCAATTAAGTATTTTCCCTTTACAATATCCCTTTCTCCTTCAAATCTTCTTGGCTTTCTTTGTAATCATCAAGATTCATTTGGTTTTCAATAACTACAGTTTTTTTAAAAGTATTCAACAGTAAATTTCCAGCTAATCCTGAAAATCCTGAAATGATAAAGGCACCTGCAACAGGAATAGCAAAAGACAATATACCTTGCGCTTCAAACAATTTTGCGATACGTTGCGAAATGTAAAATCCTGTTTTTTGATCTAGTATAAACATCCATATTCCCCAAAGTGCAGCAACAGTTATCGCAGGTATCAAAAAACTCAATGACTTTCTTATCCTAGTTATCATTACTGCAATAGCAGAAGCCAAAGCAATATTCCACCAGGGTAAAAACTGATTAAATATCAGATGTAAAGCGATGATTAAGGCAACAGCGAGTAATTTATTCATTAGTAGAGGTCAATGTTTCGGTAAATAAATTATTGTTTTTAAAATGAGATTCGTCTTTTATTAATTCGATCTCGTTATAATTTCCATTTGCCCAATCTTCAATCATATTGTCATAATATGGAGATAAAGGATTCCCTGATTGCCCACCGGGATAAACGCCATATGCTTTTGGCTTTTCTCCTAATTCGACCACCATTCTCCATGATGGACCAAAACCACCTCTTGTGGCATTAAGCGCATCTGCACATCCGTTAACCTTTAATTCTTGTTTTGAAAATCCAGGAATATTGATTAAATGATTTATTTGCACACCATTTATGCTTCCCCAAGTATGGTCGTTTTTATCTTTCATTTCATTCATCATATTGATAAACGCCATGTTAACCAACTCTGGTAAATTTTCAATTGTTTCAGTTTTTTTAATGTCAAATATTGGATGCGTCCGATCATTTTGCATCAATAAAGTCAGTACCCAATCTTTAGGTTCATTCATTGGTATTTCTGGATCTACATTCATCTCATCCCATACTAAAACTTTAAAATGATCAATCCAAGATTCAAAATAACTCGGTCCTTTTGATTCCGAATCATAGTTATAATCCCAAGTCATTAATTCGTTAAGGATAGTCTTACCTTCATCAGATAAATATTTTTTTTCAACTTCTTTTGTTAATAGTGGCAGTAGCTCGCTTGCACGGATGCTATAAGCGTCGAGTTGAAAGTCAAACATATTTTCTTTATCTAATTTAGAAATAGAGTTTGACAATAGATCATTAATTCTTCTTCCTCTATAATGTTCAAATCTCCCGTTATAATAATATGGATAATCCGCTGAGGCGGAAGTCTGATTTGCGGAAGAAACAAAACCTCTAGCTGGATTTAAAGTCTGCGGATTCCCGTCTCTAGGAATAAAGTTTATCCATTTGTTTTTTAAGCTATTTCCTTTTTTTACCAATCTTCCTTCGCCTTCATATTTTATTGGTAGATTCCCCGAAATTCGGATTCCAATATCTCCATCACGATCTGCAAAGATCAAATTCTGCGCTGGCGAATGAAACTGTTTGGTTGCAGCAGAGAAGCAGTCGTAATCTTTGCATTGCATTGCTTCGAAAAAAATGTTTGCTTCCGAATAATCTGGTGATTGATGCACAATCCATTGTACTGCTAGATCTGGCGTTTCTGGATCATCAGTCTCATACATTATTGGTCCAAAATCCGTAATTTTCATATTGTAATTATAGTCGGCTTGACGTTTAACCTTTATGGTTTTTGGAATAACTTTTACTTCTTTTATTTGTCCATCTAATTCATACTTAGTTTTCTCCTCATTAACCCAATCAATGGTGTATAGATCTAATACATCTTGACCTACGTTAGTAGAACCCCATGCGATTTCTTCGTTAAATCCGATGATTACGCCTGGAACTCCTGGTATAGAAACTCCATGTGCATTTATTGTCGGAGTAACAATATGCAACTCATACCATATAGATGGGAGCGATAATTGTAAATGTGGATCATTTGCTAAAATGGGATTACCAGTCTTTGATTTATTGCTAGAGATTGCCCAGTTGTTAGATCCTATTCCTCTGAAAGCATTATTGGTACTTAATCCTTTTAAAGCTTTTTCAGTATAGTCTACATCTATAGGTTTGCTCCTTGATAATTGAGGAAAATATTCTGATACATCTTCTGCCGCTACTGGTACTTGTTTGGGATTTCTTTCAGGATACAACTCTTTATAGATTTCTTCTCCGAGCAGATTTTTTACATTGGTTAATCCTATGTCATTATGAGATCTACACAATGTAAAAGCCATATATTTTGAAATTAATGCGCCATCTATTTCTTTCCATTCTTGTGGAGTATAATTTGCAAGTTTAAATTCTACAGGCAGAGGCGCATTTCCATTTTCTATTTGATTGATAAATGCATTTACCCCATTGTTGTAGTTACTTATTTTTTTAATTTGATTTGGAAATTCTTTCCATTTTTTAATAGCGATTTCTGCACCGTAGTCCAGTGCATATTTTCGCATCATTATATCCCGTTGTAGCGTTTTTTCTCCTAGCACTTCACTCAGTCTTCCTGAGGCTAGTCTTGACATAAAATCCATTTGCCATAGTCGATGCTTTGCTTCTATATATCCTTGGGCAAATAACGCATCCATATCATTATCAGCAAAAATATGTGGCACTAACCTGTCATCATAATATATTCTTATATCTCCGATTGGTCCTTGGAGTTGTACTGTTTCATTTTCAAGATCGTCGGTATAGCCAGCGTTTTTCCACATACCATCATTTGGATTTAATAGCCGCATTAATCCTGGGATACGCAGCTCGTCATTTACTTTAAATCCGTCGTGAAGCAGAAACCCAAGTACTGAAACAATTGCAATACAAATCATTGATCCAATTCCGCTCTTATAATTTATTTTCAAAATGAATGATTATCGTGTAAATAATAAATTTCTTTCATCGCTGTTTGATTCATCAAAGGCATAGCCGTCAACATTAAATCCTTTCAGATCTTCTATTTTATCTATTCTGTTTTGAACGATGAATTTTGTCATAATCCCTCTAGCTTTTTTCGCATTGAAAGAAATAAACTTTAATTGATCGTTTCTATATTCTTTAAAATTCGCACTGATAACCAATGCTTTGAGAGCAGGATGATCTACAGCCTTAAAGTATTCATTCGAAGCTAAATTTAAGATCACTTTCGACTTATGTTTTGACAATTCATCCATGAGATGATCGGCAAGTTTTTCTCCCCAATAGGCATATAAATTCTTCTTCCTGTTTACAGTTAGATTTGTACCCATTTCCAGTCGATAAGCTTGGATTTTGTCGTACGGTTTTAATAAACCATATAGTCCACTTAAGATACGGACATGTTTATTAGCAAAGTTTAGATCTGATTTCTTTAAGGTCTCTGCCTCAAACCCTTTGTACACATCTCCCTTAAAAGCAAAGATTGCAGATCGGCTATTTTCTGCATTAAATTCTTCAGAAAAAGCCACATTTCTCCCTTTATTTTCTTTGGCTAATTTTTCACTTATTTTCATCAAAGACATCAAACTGTTTGCTGATTTTTTTCGTAATACAGCGTTTATTTTTATGGCATCTTCGATGAATGTTGGATCTGATTCACCCAATTGTGCGTGTTCAAAATCCAGCGTTTTAGCAGGAGATAAAAGTGTGATCATGCTTCAAGTTAATTTTATGTAAATATACCAACTAGAAAAATAGCCATTAGGTTATTTCGTGGCTTTTTATTTTCATTTCGACTGTAACGAGAAATTTAGCTTACTTGAGAAGTAATTTCCTATAAAATGATCTCAGCGATTGGACTAAAACAATTTTATACTAATGTCGTATCATTCTAATATTGAACAAAAACGACAAATAACTGACCCCTTTTAAATCACTGCAATGCTACTTTATCTATATTTGTAGCATCATAATGCAAATTTCTAATGGAGCAAGAAAAAACAATAATCCGTGAACAGGTTGACAACTCTCTAAAAGAGTGGAAAGACCAAGCAAAAATGGTTTCTGAACTACAAAAAATCATTGGGGATCTACGCTTTGATAAAGGCATAGACTTGGTGTTGTTTAGAAAAGATATTTATGAGGCATTGCCAAGCGAAGTATTAAACAATCATAGACTCGCACTTAATTTTGCCTCTGATGTTTTAGCAGTAAATACTAGTCTGACTATAGTAAAAGGCATTGCCAAAATGGAAGGACTTAGCCCAAGTAAAATTGATATTGGAAAATTAAGTCTCGAGTGGCAATCAGAAAAACAAGATTTCAATAATGTAGATGAATTTTTACACTATAAACTAAGAAATTTCGTCAATGCTGAACCAAAAAACAAAGAAGAAAAAGATGTTGTTCTTTATGGCTTTGGTCGTATTGGAAGATTAGCTGCTAGGTTGCTAATATCTGAAACCGGAAAAGGCGAACAATTAAGATTAAAAGCCATTGTTATCCGTCAAAAAATGAAGGATAAATATGAAGAAGCTAAAAAAAGAGCCGCTTTGTTGATTCACGATTCTGTACATGGAGATTTTAATGGTACAGTTATAGTCTCAGAAGATGGTTCCGAATTAATCATAAACGGAAATAGAGTAAAACTCATTTTCGCATCAAATCCTTCTGATATTGATTATACAGAATACGGCATTAACGATGCAATGGTTATTGACAACACTGGTGTATGGAGAGATGAAGAAGGTTTAAGTGGGCACTTAAGGCCAGGTGCAAAAACTGTCCTTTTAACAGCACCTGGAAAAGGGAATATTCCAAACGTAGTTTATGGCGTAAATCAAGAAACGATTAATGTAGAAAATGACAATGTATTTAGCGCAGCGTCTTGTACGACAAATGCTATAGTCCCTGTGTTGAAAATTATTTTGGATAATTATGGCATTGAGAAAGGACATATTGAGACCATCCATTCATATACCAATGACCAAAATCTTTTAGATAACTTTCATAAAAAAGCACGAAGAGGTAAAGGCGCGCCTATTAATATGGTATTGACAACGACTGGAGCTGCATCTGCTGTAACAAAAGTTTTTCCAGAATTAACAGGAAAACTTACTGGAAATGCTATCAGAGTACCTACGCCTAACGTTTCTTTAGCAATTTTAAACTTGTCACTAAAATCGAAAACCAACCTTAACGAATTGAATGCGATCATAAAGAAAGCCTCTTTGCACGGTGGATTTATTGAGCAAATATATTATTCGGATTCGACAGAGTATGTGTCTAGTAATGCGATTGGGATGACGACAACTTCAGTAGTTGATGCACCGAGCACTATTGTTTCTGAGGATGGATTAAATGCTACAATTTATCTTTGGTATGACAATGAATTTGGATATACTTGTCAGGTAATTAGATTGGCAAAACACATTGCAAAAGTAAGGAGACATATTTATTACTAAAAAGATATCATGTAAAGAGGTAGTTTAGTTTTTTGCTAAATTCTGAACTGCCTCTTCGTATTTTTTATACTCTTTTTTGGTTAGTAATTCTTGAAATTCAGCCTTTTGTTGATTTCCTATTTCTATCATTTTTGAACGAATTATATAACGATCTTCTTCATTTTCTCTTACATCCATTCTCATCTGATCATACTTGGCATAAGAAGCTAAAAAAGCTTTTTCTTTCTTTTCTGATAACCCGATTTGATCGACAATACTTTCTAAAAATATATTCTTTTTTTCTGTATTTGTCAATGTAAATCTATCATGCTCAATAACCGCTTTTTCTTTTGTCTTACAAGCAGAAATGACTAAAATAGTAGATAGTAATATAATTAATGTTTTGACATTCATACTGGAAATTATATCGTAAATATAAGCTTAATTTGCGGTTTCTATCAGATAGCACATACGATCAAATTCTCTAAGAAGAAAACTATCTAAAACTACATGTTTTTCTTTAGGAAAATCGACTTTCATAGTATCTACAACGTAGTAATTTGATTTGTCAAATGTATCAGTAGTTTCATTGGGTTTTCCTTGTAAAACAGCCAAATAAAAAGAACTATTTTTATCCATAATAGAATTCTTCCACAATTTTATTGGCTTATCTGGATAAGTATCTTTTATTCTATAAATTTCTTTTTTTGCAATCGCTCCAGGATCTCCATCATGACGCTCTGGGATCACTAAAAAATTAAATCCAATACGTATGATTAACAAACTTAGGACACTGTACCAAATAACCAAATGCTTGTTTTTAAAACCTAAAATAAACAATATGGAAAGTATGATAATTACACAACTTACAATTGTAATTGCATATGGGATTTGGCTTAAAAATGGATGAAACATCCCCGCAATAGCCAAAATTATTCCTATCATCGGAATGCTTAGAAATAGATATTCCACATATTTTACCGCTTTGATTTCCAATCTATATGCAGTTTCATATCCAAAAATATTTACAGCAAATGCAAGTGGTAAATGCATCAATATATACCTAGGATATACCTCCGGAGAAACCCAATAAACCAAAATATTTGACACAAATAATAAGGCAAAAAGCACTAAATATTCTTTACTAAAAACTTGTTTAAACACTTCTTTATTTAGCAATAATAACCCAGGAATAGTATATGGAAAAAAATGATAGATATTCTCCAGAGGATAAATAAAAATATGCTTGACTACATCAATGATTCCAAAGCGAACAATTGTTCTTCTTGTTGATTGGTCTAGCAATGGACCTAAGGTGTTTCCTGCATCATGATGTAAACTATATAAATAATAATAACCACCTATCATAGCAATCATAATGAACAATCCTGTCCAAAATCCGGGATGTAAAATTATTTTATAATTCTTAAAGTATACAGATACCGTTATAAGACTAAAAAAGAGGAATAAAAATGAAGGAAATCCTTTGAGTAAATACCCAATAGCCGTCAGAAAAAATACACTTATAAATAAAAGCCAATATCGTTTCTTTTGGTATAAGTGGAAACTTAAAAACATGACTAAAAAACTCACTAATGAATAGGCAATGTCAATGAATGCCAACATAGAATCCCAAAATAATATGCGTCCACAAGTCAGAAACCAAAGCGAGGTTAAAATGCTTTTTCTGGTATCCATATAATAACGCATACACCTATAAATAGCTATTGCAAACAGACCTAAAAAGATAATAGTAGGAACTCTAGCACTCCACTCATTTACAACTCCAAAAAAATAAAAACTTAGTACTAGAAAATAATTATATAGTGGAGGTTTGTAGTAATAGGGGAGTCCATTTATAGTTGGAACAATATAATTTCCAGAATGCATCATCTCATAAGCTACAATCGCTCTGATCGCTTCGTCTTCATTAAAAGATTGCATACCTAGATTAATAAAGTATGCTGGTACAAGCAATGCAAGTATTAGGTAAACAAGATATTTTTCTTGCTTTGTAAGTGAGCCACTAAGCATTTTCTGGAAGGTAAATTATTTCACTATAGTCATCTTCTGTAAAGCACATATTGGCAATACGTTTGATGTCATCAGCAGTGATATTTAAGTAACTTTCTCTTTGAGTATTGATTAAGTTGGCATCATTAATTTGTTCAAAAACAGATAAGTTTATGGCTTTGTTTAGTATACTTAATTCAGAATATTCAATACTAGATATTGCTTTGTTTTTTACTTTTTCTAATTCTTGATGTGGAACCTCATTCGACTTTAAGTCGTTAAATTCTGACCACATAAGATCAAGGCCAGATTGGTAATTGGCATTGGGTTTTAGCTTGCCATCTGCCAAAAATAATCCAGGATCCATACTGCCAGAAATATAAGCATCTACAGTCGTAAAACACTTTGATTTTTTGATGATATTTTTGTGAAATCTAGAGGATTTTCCCGAACTAAGAATATCAGAAAGTATATCGTAAGTGTAATAATCTTTGTCATTTCTGTCCACCATGTTGAAGCTAAGGTATACAGCTTTTTCTGGGACATTTGATCTTACGATTTGCGTTTTTTTTGTTTTGAACTTATTGTCTTTTGAGTATGTTTTTTCGGTACTTATAGATTTAGGAATTGGTCCAAACCATAAATTTATTTTTTCTAATACCTCAGCGTATTCAATATTTCCCGAAACACAAATTATTGCATTGCCAGGATGATAATGTGTATAAAAAAAAGATTCTATATCGCTTAGTGTTACATTTTCTATGTGAGAATAATGTGAACCAATTGTTGGCCAACGGTATGGGTGTGTGTCGTATGATGATTTAAGTATTTTGTGCCAACTATCACCATATGGAACGTTCATGCAAGTCTCTTTAAATTCTTCTACAACAACCTTTTTTTGAACATCAAGAAGGTCTTGCTTAAAAGCCAATTGCATCATTCTATCAGACTCTAACCACAATGTAGTATCAAGATTTTCTGCAGGTAAAATACTGTAGAAACAAGTCATATCAGCATTTGTAAAGGCATTGTTCTCTCCTCCAGCATTTTGTATTGGAGTATCAAAATCTTGCACATTTATAGAACCACTAAACATAAGATGTTCAAACAAATGAGCAAGTCCTGTTTGATTTGGGTCTTCGTCTTTTGATCCTACATTATAGAGGATGTTTACTGCAACTAATGGACTGCTCTTATCTTGATGTAAGATTACTTTTAGTCCATTGTCAAGTATATGTTTTTTAAACGTAATCATTTTTGATTTTTAGCAATTTTCATGGGTTTTTCTAAAGCAAAAAACCAATTCTTTTGTAAATATTTCCAAAATTCAGTTTTAGAAATAGAACGTGCCCCCATACTCTTTAAATGTTCGGTCTCTTGTTGACAATCAATTAAAAAGACACCTTCACTACTTAGCTTCTGAACCAAAGATATGAAACCAAATTTTGAAGCATTGGCTCGATAAGAAAACATTGATTCTCCAAAAAATATATTGCCAATTTTTAACCCATATAAGCCACCAACCAATTCATCTTTTTCCCAAACTTCTACAGATTGTGCAAATCCATTTTTGTGTAACTTGTTAAACTGTTTTATGAGCTTTTTATTTAGCCAAGTACCTTCTTGGTCCTTGCGGTTTATTCTTTTACAATGCTTAATAACTTGCTTAAATTGAGTATTAAAGCTAACCGTAAATTTTTGTTGATTAAAATATGGACGCATACTTTTCTGCACCTTGAGTTCTGAAGGAAATAATACACATCTCGGATGAGTATACCACCAGATTACAGGTTCATCATTATACCATGGAAATACACCCATCGTATAAGAAAGTAAAAGCGTTTGCGCATCAATATCTCCACCAACAGCAAGTATGCCTTCTTTGTTTGTTAATAGAGGATGAGGTAAAAATTTTTTATGAGAGGGGAAATAAAACAATAATTTTTTAGTAAATTATTTATTCCGTAGCAAAAGATTCAATAACCGCAGAAATTCCTCTATCTACCAAAGCTTCTTTTAGCGGTCTAAGGCTTTCTAAAGCGCCTGTTTTAACCGCTGCTTTACCTTTGAAGTGAACCAATATTGACAATTGTTCTGATTGCTCAAAAGTATGTCCGCAAATCTCCATAAATGACTGTATCACCCAATCAAACGTATTGAAATCATCATTGTAAACAATAAGTTGAGAATTTTGATTGTACGTATTTGCTTCTAGTACTTCTGTTAATTCTTCTACTTCTTCTAAGCTCTGTATATTTTGCAAATTCATTTGAGTCCAGTTAATTAGTTTAAACGCTTTAATACCTCGTTAATAGCATCAAAATTAGGCATATCTCCTGCACTTTCTAATACCTCCGCATATTGAATAATCCCAGATTTATCAATAACAAACGCAGATCTTTTGGATACACCTTTCATACCTAAAACAAAATCGTCGTACAATGCACCATATGATCTGCTAACTTCTTTATTGAAATCAGAAAGCATTGGAAAATTGTAATTTTGCTCTGCTTTAAATTTTTCCAAAACAAATAGAGAATCTACAGAAACAGCAATAATCTGAGCATCTACAGAGCTATAAAAAGCCTTGTCATCTCTCATTTTGCACAATTCTTCTGTGCAAACTCCTGTAAAGGCTAATGGGAAAAACAACAATAAAACGTTGCTATTATTATGGTTTTCCAAAGTAACAGCTTGTTTTTCAGTGTCAAATAAGGTGAATGATGGAGCTTGATCTCCTACCTTTAGGTGCATAAAAGTTATTTTAAAGAAACCAAATTTATGATAATTAAAATAAAAATACATCCTAATGGTTCTTTTTTAAGAATTAATTCAATTTTTGCAACTTAATATACATCTCAATTATTGAAAAATTTAAAACCATATTTACAGATTCATACTGCTGTTGCATTATTTGGTTTTACAGCAATCTTGGGTGATCTTATTAGTATCCCAGCGATTCCTTTGGTTTGGTGGCGTGTACTTATCACTTGTTTCTCTCTCTTCTTTTTGATAAATGTAGTTTCTGAGTGGAAAAAACTACCTACAATAACATTATTTAAATTATTAGGAATAGGGATTTTGGTAGGTATTCATTGGATTACTTTCTATGGAGCAATTAAAGCTTCTAATGCATCAATAACCTTGATTTGTATGGCAACAGCAACATTGTTTACTGCCTTTATAGAACCTATTTTGTTTAAAGCAAAAATGGAACTGATTAAAGTAGTTTTTGGACTATTGGTAATTCCTGGAATGGTCTTAGTTGTCAATACTGTTGATGGTGCCTACATGACTGGAATATATTTGGGTTTAAGCTCCGCTTTTTTAGCTGCCCTTTTCTCTACATGTAATAAATTTATGATTAAAGATTTAAGTCCAGAGATTATAACTTTTGTAGAATTGTTTGGCGCATGGTTGTTTGTAAGCATAACATTTCTATGCATGCCTTCTGAATGGCTATACCCATTTATGCCATTTAAAACCGATTGGATTTATTTACTCATTTTGGCATTAGCGTGTACAACTTTTGCCTATATTTTAAGTTTAAAAGCACTGGAAAAACTATCAGCTTTTGAAACAAATCTTGTTGTAAATTTGGAACCTGTATATGGGATTGTATTAGCCATCGTAATCTTGGGTGAGCATCACGAACTTACCTTCCAATTTTATGCTGGCGTTATTTTGATTATGTTGGCAGTGTTCAGCTTCCCATTCGCCAATAAACTATTGAAATGATTTATTCTACAAATGAATTCATAAACTATGCTGAGTCTTTTTCAAGCCTCCAATTACAAGAACTCTATAACTTGGAAAGGGATTCGCATCTAAAGACCTTAAGTCCCAATATGATTTCGGGAAAACTCCAGGGACAAATCCTTCATTTTTTAAGTAGAATGATTAACGCTAAAACAATATTGGAAATTGGCACATTTACAGGTTATGCAACTATATGCTTAGCAGTATCTAGCAAGGATGTTTTAGTGACGACTATTGAAGCGAATCCAGAATATCAATACATAAGTAATGATTATTTTAAGAGATTAAATGTTGATTCTCGAATAAACCAAATCATTGGAAGCGCAAAATCAGTCATTAATACTATAGAAGAAAAATTTGATTTAATATTTATGGATGGAAGTAAACACGAATATTGTGATTACTTCGATTTACTATTTGATAAATTAAATTCTGGAGGCATATTAGTCGCAGATAATGTATTATGGTACGGTAAGATTTTTGGAAAATCAAATGACAACAAAGCGGACAGCATGGATACTTTCAATAGAAAAGTTTTTGAAGACGATAGGGTAGACAATGTGATACTCCCAATCAGAGATGGATTAAATATCATTAGAAAAAAATGATAAAAAATTTAGAAGAATATCATGAATTGACAAAAGATTTGGTCAATCTCCCAATCTACTTAAAGTCTTGGTATCTGAAAAGTGTATGTACTGAAGGAGATTTTAAAGCTTTGGTGTATAACAATGAATTTGGTTCATCATATTTATTGCCTATTTACATTAAATCAAAATTTGGACTTAAATATGCACCAATGCCAAATTTGTGTAAATGGCTAGGTCCAGTACCATTGAATACAATTCTGCCCAATAGTAAACACCCAATTACTAAAAAAATAAAGTTTCTGGAGCAAAACTTTTATTACAACAGTCATTATAATCTTCCAAAAGAATTTTCGGGTGTCGACCAAATTAAATGCCATAGTTATCAAATTGACCTAAGACAACAAATAGAAGATATTTATGGAAATATAAATAGTGGTTACAGAAACAACAAACTCCCCAAAGCAGAAAATTTAATCCTAAAAATATCAAAAGATCATAAGATAATTTGCGACTTGCAATTCATGAGCTACGGCTACAGTAATTTTTCGCCTCCATTTTCAAAAGAATTTTTATTAGCACATGTAAAATCAATTATTTATAACAATTCAGGTATGGTGCTTTCACTTCATGACCGTTTCGGAAAACCGTATGCTGCAGCATTCCTAATTTGGGATACAGATAAAGCCTATTTTCATTTAGCAGGTATGGATCCTAACTATAAAAAGTCGTCGGCATCCATAAGAATAATATGGGAATGTATTCAGTACAGTAAAGAAATTTTACGCAAAAATATTTTTGATTTTGAAGGAAGTATGATCCCTCGTCTAGAGCGGGTAAGAAAGAATTTTGGCGCGAGTAAAGTCTATTATTCAAAAGTCAAATATTTCAATAATGATTTTATTGGAAAAGCAATAAAATTCAAAAATCGATTTAAATCTCCCTAAACTTCGGCTATAATTGATTTTTTTGAGTTGATTGTTACCTAATTGTAAATTATTTAACTATTTTTACTGCCTAAGATAGAACTAAAATCATTCGGAGCAATAACTATTTGATTTTCAGTGGATTAATAGAACCCGCTGAAAGTTAGTGTAACAAAGAACGATTTAAAAGAACCAAACTCAATCTCGAGAATGAAGATTTACAACCTTTGTAAGGCTTTTTGTGTCTTACTATTATTAACTACTCAATTTCAGCTCTCCTCACAGAGGACGTGCGCATCTGATGAGCATCAAGCACATCTAATGCAAGACCCTGAGTTTGCAGCTCAATGGAAGCAAGCGCGTAAGGCAGCTTTGGAAAATGCCGAGTATCTCTCTAGAGATGGCGGTACATGTACTAATCCATTAATCGTGCCAGTTGCTGTTCATTATAACAGTCCAATTACTTTAGCTAATCCACAATGTTTATATGATGCTGCTCAGGCTCAAGTTGATCAAATGAATCTTGACTTTAGTAGTTGTAATGCCAATGCAGGATTACTGTGCGATTGGATAAATGGTGGTTGCCCGAATTTTGGAGGAACGGCTGGAGCTGACGCTATGCCAGAAGATGGAGCTTGTATTCAGTTTGTATTGGCTTGTGGTGCTGGCTTGCCAGAATCAGAAGTTACGATAGGTGGAGTTCCATATGCAATTACAGTAGGTAATTATGATTGGCCAAGTGTTCCAGGGACAACTTGGGATGGTTATATGAATATTTTTGTATCTGATAGCCAAGGTGGAGGAATTTTGGGTATTGCTCCTTTAGGTGGAGCTAGTAATCCAAACGGTAATGGCTTTTATGTATTACACACCGCATTTGGAAGTCAAGCCTTTGGAGGCTGTACTTCTGGTGGAGGTCTAGATACTGGTTCCCCTTTTGATGGTGGAGCAACTGCTACTCACGAAGCAGGACACTATTTTGGATTAGATCACTCATTTAGCGACAATTTAGCAGATACCCCTCCACAAAGTCAATCTAATGGTGGTTGCCCAACAGTAGATTTAGATAATTGTACATCATCAGTAGGTAATGATTATTCAGGTAACTTTATGGACTATGTAGATGATGATTGTATGCACAACTTTACTGCGGACCAAGTGGCTTTGATGTGTGCTACAGCTGCACCGCAAGGTGCTTGGGCTAGTCCAGGTGATTGTACAGCTCCTGCTTACTCTTCTTGTCAAGGTGCATGTGTTATTTGCCTGGTTGAAAATGTAACTTCAACAGCAGTTTGTAATGCTTTAGATAATAATAATGTTGATGTAACGGTTTGTTTTGATCAAGGTGGCTCAGGAAGCTATAACTTAATAGATAATGACAATGGAGGTGCTGTTTTGGCATCAATAACTGGCGGTGCAACTGATGGAACTAACGGATGTTTTACTGTCGTAACCGTTACTGGACCAACAACGAGTGGACAAACCTTGAATTGGGCAGTAACAGATATTAACGAAGTGCCAGCTTGTGAAGATAATGTATCAGTAGCTCTTCCAGATTGCCCTGCACCAATGGAATGCGCTTCTACCTCTGCATCTTTAATCCCAGCTGAATTATGTGTTGCAGAGTTATTTACAGTAGTGGTTAATAATTTTACTCCTGGTGATGGCTCTGTTGATGTTGATGACGCAGATGGTGATATGAATCCAGCTACAGGGACAGATATTATGGATGATGTTTTATTGATGTTTGACTTTGATCCATCTACCGCAGAACCTTTATCAGAATTATATGATGATTTAACAGGAGCTGTTGATGATCCAGATTTAGTTTTCTTTGGAGACATCGGTCTTTCTTCTGATAATTTCGCAGGCTTGGTTGATATTTTAGGTTTTGCAAATGATTCTTGTGATCCATTGGAGGTTGCTATGTATATAGTGCCTGTTTATGGAGAAGAAGGAATTATAGAACCTACTTGTCCTGCTGAAGGTCCAATACCATTTACAATTTTACCTGACCCGGCTGCTGGATTGGCATTAGATATTACTGGTTGTACTTATTCTATATCTTCTGTTTGTCCTGCAAGTATGATTAGTTTTACTGCGGGAACAAGTGGTAGCGCAACTGTGACTGGTGACGGTACAAATGCAATAACGTATAGTCCTGCTGAAGGTGATGCTGCGACAACATTAGACATTACTTTTACCAATAATACTGTTGGGGGTAATGGAGCGCCTTGTGAAAGAGTATTTACATTAGATATTGATGCTTATGAACCTGTTGTAATAACAGGTTGTCCTGTAGATCCTATTTGTCTGGATGAAAACCCTAGCATAGTTAATCTTTCTGCTACTCCTGAATGCTTTGAAACAGCTGTTGCTCAATTCACTATTACTGTGACTCCTGACTTTTTTGCCTCTGAAATTGGTTATTCATTAACAGATTGTGTTACTGGTGATGTTATTTCAGATGATAATGGCAATCCTATTTCTGTAGCTGTGGGATCATTGACAGATGGTGATTTTGCTCCATATATTGATGCTACAATGACTTCTCCTATAATACATACAGTTACAATAAACCTACCTCCAGCACCTTCGGGTACTTATGTTGAGGGTGCGCCTATAAGTACTCAATATTGCTGGACTGCAATCGATGATTGGGGTGATGGATGGAATGATATAGCCTCTAATGGAGTAATCGCTGGAGGATATCAAATCGATGATGCGCTTGGAAACGTTTATGGAATGGACTTTAATCCATTTGGAGGAGGTGCAGATGGAAGTGGTTCTGGATTATTATCAAGTGATGTGATGTTCTCTCCTGTAATATTAGCCGCAAACAATTGTACATCATCGTGGACAATTGCCACAGATGTTACTGATCCTGCAGATCCAATTGATGACGGTGTTGATACAGCAACATTCGATCCTGTAGCAGCAGGAGAAGGTACATACGATGTAACATATACCTACACTGACGATAATGGTTGTATTTCAACCAGTACTTGTCAAATTGTAGTATTAGCAACTTGTGCAACATGTGATCCTTTAATTGCGACATCTACAGCACCAGCAGTAGTTATAGATTCAGAAAGTACTTGCGAAGTAGATAATATGACATTAAGTGGCGGTGTTATTTCAGCACCAGCAACCGCATGTCCAACTGGTTCAACGATAATGTATTCATTAGATGGTGGCACAACGTATAGTGCAACATTACCAACTTATGACCAAACAACTGCAATAACAGTGACTACAATATGTGAGTGTGATATTGATCCACTAGTAGTAAGTGCTACTTCATCAGTAACAACTACGCCTGGAGTATGTCCAACTTGTGATCCTTTAATTGCAACATCTACAGCGCCAGCAGTAGTTATAGATTCAGAAAGTACTTGCGAAGCAGATAATATGACATTAAGTGGCGGTGTTATTTCAGCACCAGCAACTGCATGTCCAACTGGTTCAACGATAATGTATTCATTAGATGGTGGCACAACGTATAGTGCAACATTACCAACTTATGACCAAACAACTGCAATAACAGTGACTACAATATGTGAGTGTGATATTGATCCACTAGTAGTAAGTGCTACTTCATCAGTAACAACTACGCCTGGAGTATGTCCAACATGTAATACCGCTATAGCAACATCAACAGCTCCAACAGTAGTTATAGATTCAGAAAGTACATGTGAAGCAGATAATATGACATTAAGTGGCGGTGTTATTTCAGCACCAGTAACTGCTTGTCCAACTGGTTCAGCGATAATGTATTCATTAGATGGTGGCACAACGTATAGTGCAACATTACCAACATATGACCAAACAACTGCAATAACAGTAACTACAATATGTGAATGTACAATTGATCCACTAGTAGTAAGTGCTACTTCAACAGTAACGACTACCCCTGGAGTATGTCCAACATGTAATACCGCTATAGCAACATCAACAGCGCCAGCAGTAGTTATAGTTTCAGAAAGTACATGCGAAGCAGATAATATTACATTAAGTGGCGGTGTTATTTCAGCACCAGCAACAGCATGTCCAACTGGTTCAGCGATAATGTATTCATTAGATGGTGGCACAACG
This sequence comes from Saprospiraceae bacterium, assembly GCA_020630525.1. GTDB lineage: Bacteria > Bacteroidota > Bacteroidia > Chitinophagales > Saprospiraceae > JAHDBF01. Next base: position 217 of record JAHDBF010000037.1, on the reverse strand, counting down.
TATAGTGCAACATTACCAACATATGACCAAACAACTGCAATAACAGTAACTACAATATGTGAATGTACAATTGATCCACTAGTAGTAAGTGCACCTGCAACAGTAACGACTACCCCTGGAGTATGTATCGCTGTATGCGAAGCAATAGCCCCAGTTGTCATTAATGATGGTGGCGATTGTCCTGACGATGGAGACTTAAGTGGAGACAATACTCCAA
>JAHDBF010000206.1 GCA_020630525.1 Saprospiraceae bacterium | reverse complement strand
GCTTTAGCCACATCGATCGATTCATAATATTTCTAAGAATTGGTGATCCAATAAAAAGCAAGTCTATTTCTTACTTATCCAAGATTTCAGCTTGTTGATTTTTGAGTCTTTTGTTAATGCAGCTTCTTTCAGTTTTTCTAAATATAAACTACATTCTTCTGGATTGATGATTTGCTTTTCATTTAATTGCCAATCGTTAAATCCATAAAATTTATTGGGTTTAAGAAAATGACGGAGCATCCTAACATCAATAGGTGTGAAAAAATTTCTCCAATTTCCATAGCCTTTAGAGCGAGAAACTCGACCCAAAGCCCCAGAATTTTGATCTACCTCAGGACTTAAATTAAAACCCAAGTATTTTTCAATACCTTCAAATTTTTGGTCTATAAGATTCTCATATTTGATAACGTAGCATTGTTTTAGTTCTTGTTGTTTGGCAGCAAACTGCAAGAAGTGATGTCCATTTTTAAATTGATTGTCAAATTGAGTATTGAAAATACCATTAAATTCATGCATCATCTGAATGAAAGAAAATTTTCCTAGTTGAGTCTCTTTCTGTTGACATACAGACTTCCATTTAGTAAAGATTGCTTCGTTATATTTATTATTGACCATATGCGGATATATAAAATATAATAACCTCGAAATCAATTCATCTCTAGGGTCTCGGACTATAAAAACAATCTTGTCAAATTTTAATGGAAGCTCATTTCTCAATAGGCACATTCGCAGATGTGGGGATTTACTCCAATGCTCAAATATGACTTTTACAATATGATTTTTCCCTTTTGCAAAATCGTTTTTATAGAAATAATTTGCATTGGCGGGTTCCATATGATAGACTGTATTATCAACGGCATTTTCTATCAGCTTAGATAGGATGGTCGTACCGGTTTTGGCTTTCCCTATGATTAATACATTCATAATATTTATACTTTTATATATCGGTTGAATCTAATTGATTCGCTATTTTTTAAAAATGCTGGATGAAAAAACGGATCGACGAAGGTATCTAATTTCCACTTCTCGCGCATAAATTTAACTTCTTTTTGATACCGTTTTATTTCTAATTTTGAGCGATCATAATTTCTAGATTGCGATTCGTGATGATACATTTTCGCATACGGAGTATAGATGATTTTATAGCCTGCCTTTCGCACTTTTAAGCAATAATCAATATCATTGTAAGCAACAGCAAGATTATCTTCATCAAAACCATTTACGGAATCAAATATTTTTTTGGTAGTTAATAAACATGCTGCAGTTACTGCACTAAACTCTTGCGGAATATTTACTCTAGACATATAGCCACCTTCATTATCAGGAAGATGTCTAGACACATGACCCGCAACATCTCCCATCCCAACTATAACACCAGCATGTTGAACTGTCATATCAGCATACAATAGTTTGGGTCCGACAATTCCAACATTTTTGTCAGTAAATGGCTGTATCATTTCTTTTAACCATCCCGGTTGGGAAAGTGCAATGTCGTTATTCATAAATAATAGGAAATCTCCTTCCGCCTGAGTAACTGCTATATTGTTTATTCTTGAAAAATTGAATTCTCCTTCACATTTAATGTGTCTTATATTGCTATTGTTTATTAATAAATGTTCAATATAATTAAGCGTGGATTCTTCTATAGATTCATTATCCGCAAGTAGAATTTCATAGTTGGAATATTGGGTAAATTTATGAATTGAAGCGATGCATGTTTTTAATAATTCCACCTTATCTCTGAAAGGGATGATGATAGAAACCAACCTGCTTTCATCAATCTCATAATTCACTTTCGTTGTGTTTTTTACAATTCCATTAGTACAAGATCTTATATTTTTTAACCCAAAGTCATCGGTAAGCATTGTGTGTTTTTCTTCGTTCGACAAATTATAATCAATGGATTTGGTTCTTGAAATTAGCGGCGAACAGATTCTCGTAAATGATAATTCTTTGAAGTATGCTTTTAAAATTATAGAAAAGAAAAATTGCTTTTTCGACTCGATACTTAGTTCTTTTAATAGTTGGAGTAACGAACTGGTTTTTATGCAAAATGCATTTTTGATAAAGTTAAAAGCGGTAAAGTAGGTAAAATTAAAAATGGGTTTCATCTCTGGATTTTCTCGCAATCCATCGACGATAATATCTTCATCGAATGTAACTATTTCAGGATGATTTTCCAGCATTACATGTCTTGCTAAAGTGACAATTGATCCTTGATTTAATAAATCAGATTTTTCTAGTATAATGCTGTAATCTTCAGTGATATTTAGAGTCCTGATATCTGAAATATGATCTATAGTATAGATATTAATATTAGGATAAGCTAGTTCTTTTGTCGATTTTTTAGCTTCGCCAATAGTTATGATCGCAAATGAAACCGCAGCATCAAAATCCAATGGTTGAAATGTTTCTTTTAATTTGTTTAGGTAAATATTATAACCTTTATCATCACTTAATTTCAACTTGGGTTTGTAATACTTTTGAATATTGGTCAGTCTTTTAATCCCATTTTTGATAATCAAAGAAATGGGTTCCTTGCGTTGCAAAGCGGTTTTTAGTATATCAATATATTCTTTTAGTGTTTCCATTTTAAGATAACAACAAAGGTATTAAATGATCTGATTAAACGACTTGATCTGATTTACAAGTTTGATTAATCAATTATTCTAATAAATAGTGAAAATCAATTTATCTTAGAATTATGTTTGTAGGTAAAGCTGGGAATTTGATGCGAAAATTATATTTCGAATACACATTAGCGATTTTGCTTTTTGTATTAATGCTTCCGATTCCCAAGACTTTGTTTCCTGACTTTTTATTATTAAGACCCATTATTTTCTCATTAGGGACTCTTGGGTTATTCTTTTTACACCTCAAATCAGGCAGAGAAAAAGGATACCGTACAAATATTTACGAAGTAGTATTTTTAGCTTTTTTATTGTTTCAATTACTTTCCGCATTATGGGCGAGTAATTCAAGTTTGGTGTATTCCAAACTTGCGCTTTGGACTTCATTGTTTCTTTTTTATATATGTTGTAAGCAGTTTGGAGGATTTAACCTAAAGGCTAAGTTTACTAAAAGTGCATTTTATTTACTGTTGATATTATGTGGAATATTGACGTTTTGCAGTTTTGAAATCGGGCCAAACAATTTGCCAAGTTATAGTTATGATGGGATAAATTCTATAGGAAAACACTTTGGATTTAATGGTAATTATCTTTCTTCTTTAATTCTGATTTTATTGCCAATTGGCGTTTTACAACTTAATGGTAGGACTACTTTTGTACGTCTTTTAATTATAATCCCGATCATATATTTAATTGTTTTGTGCAATGCACGCGGAACTACACTGGCTTTACTGTCGGTAATCGGATATTCTATTTTGTTTAGAACTGTCATATTTAAGCAAATTTTAAAGCCAGTTATAATCGCTGTAATCTTAATGCTAATAGGTATTTATGCAGTTGTTCCAAATATCGCTGAATTTTTAAGTATGTATAATCCAATGAAGTCAATATATAGGATTGGAAATAGCGAGCGGCTAGATATTTGGGAAACAGCATTTAAAATTTTTAGAGAGGATTATTTACTTGGAGTAGGAAACGGCAACTGGTTTATTGAGTTTCCAAAGTATGGTTTAGACCAATTTGGTTACTCTTTTAATTCTCATCAGATTTACAATCACGCGCATAATCTTATCATAGAAACTACCGCAGAATTGGGAATTTTTGGATTTATCTTTATTTCTATCCTTTTGTTTTTTCCTGTTTTTTATCAGCATACAGATCGACTTTTAAAATGGTTGATTTCTTCCATTGGTATAGTCTATATTTTGACATCAAGCTTTTACGGAATAGCATATCCACATGCATATCATTTACCTAGTCAAGTAATTATTTTCTTTTTAGTTATTTCTGCAATAGATTTTAAATCATTCAATTTTGTTATTCCTAAACAGTTTTGGAAAACAGGTTTTTTATTGATGTCAATGGTTACTTTAGGGTATCATTTCATTCATTTAAAAGGGGTGTATGATATTAAAACAGCCAATAATTTCAATAACGAAAAGAGATTCGATTTACAAGAAGAATATCTAAAAAAAGCGTACAATGAAAATTATTTTCAATTTAATTCTATTGCAAATTTGAACAGAGCGATTGGTCTGTGTCAATGGAGGCAAAAGAAAAGAGACAGCGCAATTGAGTCAATGAATATAGCATTGGAACAAAACCCATATGATGTTGTCGCTTGGATGCATCTAGGCAATATGTACAAAGGAATCGGTGATTTAGATAATGCCGAAATAGCCTATAAAAATTCTATTGCAATCAATC
>JAHDBF010000205.1:1238-4365 GCA_020630525.1 Saprospiraceae bacterium | reverse complement strand
AATTATTTTTTGACTGTTCCTAACCTAGCGGAGCCAGTACCATAAACTCTTGCCATTTTTGTGCAAGAGTTTTGAGGTTAGAAACTAAGTAGTAAGTCAAGTAAATAGTGACTAGTAGATTTGGAAGGATTTTTTTGCTTGTATAAGGCGTGAAACGCATGCCTTCATGGAATGTACGGCGAGGCTTCACAACGCAGTACAAGTGAAAAAATACTCAAAGATACCGACAGTATTTACTTGACTTACTACTAAGCAATTTCATTCTATTAATTTTTTGCTCAAAGAAAGTTTTCTATTTTTATACCTCAATTCTACTTCTTCTATAAAGGAAGAAATAGATAAATGAATATCAGTAAGTAATGAGTGAAAAATAAGTTGCCCGATTTTGATTAGGGAAATTTGCCCTTAGACAAGGCAAAAACGTAGGTGATCTAGTGCATTGATGAGGAGCTTTTTAACGAAGTATAGGGGCAAATTTATCAATCAAAATGAGAAAATTATTTTTTGACTGTTACTAAAGTAAAAAAATCTTCTTTATTTTGATTAAGAAACTTATTTTTACTTAACTTAATTAAAATTTGAATAAAATGAGAATCAAAATCAAAATCAAAAGTATTACAGTTATACTATTTGTATTAGCATTGTTTATTAACTTGGGCTGTAACCAATCTGGAGAGCAGCAAACTAAAGTTAATGAACAAGCCCCTAAGCAGGAACAGATAAAATCACCTCCTCAACAAAAAAGTCAGTCTGATAAACTTGATAAATTTGGAAGAAAACCTGGAGACCCACATTATGGACATAATCATGCCTCTAATAAGCATTCAAATCAAAAAAATGATTCACTACAAAAACCTACATCAGGTGCAGTTGACAAGTATGGAAGAAAACCTGGAGATCCACATTATGGGCATAATCATGAATAGTAGTAATGATTAAACGTTGATAAAATTGGGGATTAAGTTATAAAATTAACCGAACAAATAGGGCTAATTTATTTTTTGTTTGTTACTAAAATTATTATTCATTCATTTCTATAAATATAAAACATGAGACTTGGTTGTTGTTTGTTAAATTTACTATTAGTTGTTTTTTTACTCTGTATTAGTTTATTTTCAAAGGAATTGTTTGGGCAGGATTTAAATGAAGGACTGATATTACACTACGAATTTAATGGTAATGCAGATGATAGCAGTAGTAATGAATTTCATGGAATATCAAATGCTGATTTAGCAGAAAACAGATTTGGAGAACTGAATAAAGCTTTTTATTTTAATGGAGTAGACCATTATGTTGACTTCCCAAATGAACCATTATTAAAACCTCAACTTCCTATTAGTATAGCCGCTTGGGTGAAGTTTGATAATAATGTAGTCAATAATTCCTATTTTATCAACACAGATTTTGCCTACAATAGTCATTCAGGGGTTTGGTTTAATTTGACAAGCACTGGAAAATTAGCTATTGGGTATGGTGACAATACTAACAATACCTCTCCATCGAATCGAAGAACTAAATTGAGTACTTCTAGCATTCAACCAGATGTTTGGTATCACATTTTGGGTGTTATAAGAGGTCCTACGGATATGGATATTTATATTAATTGCGAAAATGATGGTGGAACTTATCAAGGTACTGGTGGAGAAATTGGATATACTGATAATCCTGGAACGATTGGAAAAATGTACACATCATACAATGGACCATTATTCCACTTTAAAGGAACAATAGATGATGTACGGATTTGGAACCGCTCCATAGATGATAACATTTTTACCTGCAATTGTGAAGAAAATTTAGCATTGTTGATTAGCGAATCTGATTTAGATTGTGATGGAGATGGGATTATTGCTTATTTTGATTATGATGACAATGATGACACCATTGGTACAGAACCACCAGAAGATTTAGCAGTTGAATTGATTGAATTTTCTGGAAATTCCATAATAGATGGTATCCAATTGAATTGGACTACTGCTTCAGAAATTGAAAGTGATTATTTTAGCATTATGCATGCTGGTGATGGAAGTAATTTTAAAGAAGTAGGTCGTGTTGATGCTGCTGGACATTCTGTAAATCGATTAAAGTATGAGTTTATTCATTTGTTGCCATCGCAAGGAAAAAACTATTACAAATTGGTTGAAACTGATCAAAACGGAAAAGAACAATCTTCGAATAGTATTGTCATTGAAAAAAATGAAAATCCCGTATATTTTAATGTTATGCCAAATCCTGTTTTATCTGAGGTCTTGATAACATTTAATTCTTCTGATCAGCTAATGTCAGATGTTATGATTACAGATATAAGTGGGAAACAAATACTAGAAATTGCTGACATAAACATTAAGCAAGGTAACAATTTGATTAGAATTGATATGTCTGCTTTTACTGAAGGCGTTTACTTCATTCACTTTGCAAATCCTGCTGTAAACGGATTGTATAAAGTTGTCAAACTATAATCCGCAATCATGTTAAAAAAGATATCAATCCTTATAGGAACACTAGTAATATTATATGCAGTATCAAATTGTTCTTTCTCAAATAAAAATTCACAAAAAGTAGTTGACAAGACTTCCAAGAAGTCCTCTAAAGACAATAGGCCAGAAGACAATTATGCAAAATTCTGTGCGGATTGTCATGGTGTAAACATGCAAGATTTTATAGATAGAAAATGGACAAATGGAAACTTGAAATCTGATTTGGTTAATTCCATTCGAGATGGTATTGTTAATAAAGGCATGCCTGCCTATGCCGCTACGTTTTCTGAGAAGGAATTGGAAGAATTAGCAGAATATATTTTACGTACAAAAAATGAACAAGAAGCGATAAAGACTATTTCTTCAAAAATTTACGAATCCGAAGCGTATCAATTATATACCCAAACCGTAGTTGATAGCATTCAGATTCCTTGGGGATTAAAAGTGACAAAGGATGGAACTATTTTTTTTACAGAAAGAAAAGGCACTTTAAAAATAAGGAGAATAGATGGCTCCATTTCAGAAATAAAAAACGTGCCATCTGTTTTTAAAAAAGGACGACAAGCGGGAATGCTTGATATAGCTTTACATCCAAATTTCAAAAGCAACCAATATCTATATTTAAGTTATTCAAAGAAAAATCAAAATGG
>JAHDBF010000205.1:0-1138 GCA_020630525.1 Saprospiraceae bacterium | reverse complement strand
AATCCTTTTTATGATCAAGAAGGGGCTGTCCAATCTATATGGGCTTATGGAAATAGAAATCCCCAAGGCTTAATTTTTGACGAGGTAAACAAAACGGTATGGGCGCATGAACATGGGCCAAAAGGAGGCGATGAATTGAATTTAATAGAAAAAGGAGCCAACTATGGTTGGCCGATTGCCTCTTATGGGATCAACTATAATGGCACTAAGTTTACCAAAATTACAGAAAGGGCAGACTTTAAATCACCAGCCACCTATTGGGTACCTTCCATTGCTCCGAGCGGAATGGCACTCCTAAAAGGGAATAATTATCCAAAATGGAACGGAAATATTTTGATTGGTTCTTTGAAATTTAATTATGTCAGTCGGATCAAGGTAGACGGAGGTAAAGTGATAGAAGAGGAAAAAATCCTACAAGACATTGGTCGGGTACGTTCAATAGAGATGGGTGCTGATGGCTTTCTCTATGTCGGTGTTGAGAATCCAGGTCGAATTTTGAAGATATTGGTAAAGTAGGATACAAGCTTATTTTTAAAGCATTACACTCGTCAAAAAGAAAAGGTAAACTATAAGATTTTTTAGGAAAACACTAGCTATCCAAATTTATCATCAATCATCAATCAAATAATGCATATTATGACCTACATACTCAAAGCCCAAGCGTTCATATAATCGAATCGCCTCAGAATTATAGACAAACACATATAAAAGAATCTTCGCACTACTAATCATTAGCTTCTAATAAGCTACCAGAAGATTTCTAAATTTTGATACCAGCATTTTTATAGGTAAATTGTAAGAGTAAACCAAAAATATACATAAGATGACTGAAAATATTATTTTGAAGCAAAGTCCCAAAATTGAATTCCAGCTTTTGGATACTGGATTTCAATTAATTGATGAACAAACAGAAAGAAATTCTGGCTTTTACGCTTATAAGGATTTGCAAGTCATTGAATTAAATAAATTGTGGTTTCCTAGACTGGCAAAATATTTAAGAGCTTTTACATGGCTACTTAATGGCGTTCCATTGTTTCCAGATGCCCAATCTTGTAAAAAAGCTAAGGTTACTATTCATTTCAAAAAAATGAAGCTCGGTATGTGGTTGACCGATGCTTATATGACTAATAAAGCCAAA
>JAHDBF010000204.1 GCA_020630525.1 Saprospiraceae bacterium | reverse complement strand
AACTTAGTCTGACCTTTCTATATTCTTAAAACAGAAAATGATTACTCGATTTTTCCGCCTTTGTGTTCATCTTGCCACTTCTCCAATTCGTCCCATTTTCCTTCTGCTGCCATCTTAGCTTGTATAGGCCAAGAAGTTGGATCGTGCATTCTGTATCTGCTACCTGCTTCATCAAGGATAGCTTTTAATCTATCAACATCTGACTCAGAAAGTTCTTTGAAAGTATTAAAACCACCTGCTACCAATAATCCAGCGATCTTTGGACCAACACCTTCGATCTTTTTAAAATCATCAGGCTTAACATCCGCTGCTGGAGCAGCTTCTGCAACTGGCTCTGGCTTTGCCTCTTCCACTACTGGCTCTGGAGCTGGAGTTTCCTCAACTACAGGTGCAGCTTCTTCTGCTTTTGGCGCTTCTTCGGCAACTGGAGCAGCTTCTTCTGCTTTTGGAGTTTCCTCAACTTTTGGTGCTTCTTCCTTTACGGGCTCAGCAGTTGGCGCGTCTTCTTTTACATTAGAACCAGACAGTTGTTCTTTTAACTGAGAGAATGCTTCTAATTCTCCAAGCGTTGTCATCTCTATAGAAGAACGTTGCTTAGTAATTGCCTTTTTGGTTTGTTGTTTCTCTTCGTTTTCAGCTTTTTTCACTTCACCTTCTGCTTCTCTTCTGATATCATCCAAGTATCTCAAGTGAGAAACGATAATTCTCTTATCATCTCTGTTAAACTCAATAACTTTTACAGTAAGTGACTCATCTACGTTAGCTGCAGTACCATCTTCTTTTCTGATATGCTTAGATGGAGCAAATGCTTCCAATCCGTAAGGCAACTGTACAACAGCACCTCTATCATCTTTTCTGATTAATGTTGCATCATGGTATGATCCTACTGGGAATACTTTCTCAAATGTATCCCACGGGTTCTCTTCTAATTGTTTATGTCCTAAAGAAAGTTTTCTACTTTCCATATCGATTTCTAAGATCTGAACATCAATGTCTGTTCCTACTTTAGTAAATTCTGATGGATGAGAATAACGCTTAGTCCAAGATAAATCCGAAATGTGAACCATTCCTCCGATACCTGATTCTAACTCAACGAATACTCCGTATGGTGTTAAGTTTTTAACTTCTCCAGTTTGCTTAGAACCAACAGGGAATTTGTCTCCAATTTTCTCCCATGGGTCTTGAGTAAGTTGCTTCACACTAAGAGACATTTTTCTATCGTCTCTATCTATCGTTACAACTTTAGCTTCAAATTCTTGATTCAACTGGAAATACTCTCTTGCATTCACAGGCTGCGAACTCCAAGAAACCTCTGATACGTGGATCAATCCTTCTACACCTGGGATGATTTCTAAGAACCCACCGTAATCTTCGATATTTACAATCTTTCCTTTAACGCTAGATCCAACAACGATATCTTTCTCCAATACCTCCCATGGATGCGGCTGTAATTGCTTTAATCCTAGAGAAATTCTCTTCTTATCTTCGTCAAAATCTAATACTACCACATTCAACTTCTGGTTAATCTCTAACACCTCATTCGGGTGATTGATTCTTCCCCAAGATATATCAGTGATATATAATAAACCATCAACACCACCAAGATCCATAAATGCACCGAAGTCAGTAATGTTTTTAACAATACCTTCAAGTACTTGACCTTTTTCTAATCCGTGGATGATTGCATCTCTTTGTTCTGCAAGATCACTTTCTATCAATGCTTTATGAGATACTACTGCATTCTTAATTGCTTCGTTGATCTTAACAACTTTGAATTCCATTGTTTTCCCAACATAAGCATCATAATCTGTAATAGGTTTGATGTCAATCTGAGAACCAGGTAAGAATGTTTCTAATCCTAATACGTCAACAATAAGTCCACCTTTAGTTTTAGAAACTACTTGTCCTTTTATGATAGTTCCATTCTCATAAGAATCTACCAATGTATCCCAAGCTTTTAATAATTTGGCTTTTCTTCTTGATAATACTAAGTGTCCATTCTCGTCTTCTTTCGACTCAACATAAACGTCCACGTAATCACCAATCTTAAGTCCTTCTTCCATTCCTCTAAATTCTGAAAGAGGAATCATACCGTCAGCTTTGTAATTAATGTCAAGGATTACATCACCTCCATTAATCGCAACAACTCTTGCTTTTGCAACTTCATATTCTTTAAGTGCACCAAAAGTCTTGTCGTACTGCGCTAAGTAATTATCTTTTTCTTCTTCAGTATATTCAAGAGTATTTCTGTTAGAAATAGTCCAATCAAAGTCATCATGGGCAGTTCTTGATGTCTCATCATCCCAAGTTACTCTTTGTACTTTTTCTTTTTCGACAGTTTCTTCTGTCTCAGCAGCAGTAGCTTCTTCTTTAGCAGTTTCAACTACCTCGGTTGCAGTTTCTGTAGCTTCTGCTACTACTTCCTTAATTTCTGTTTTTGTTTCCTCAGTATTTTCCTGAGTTACAGGATCCTTTTCTTCTGACATAAAGGATTCAGGTTTGTATTTTGAGCCAGCGCCCAAAAGTGATTAATAAAAAATTTAATTCGGAGCGCAAAGGTATGTCTTTTTTACTGTTTTTGCATATAAACTTCTAATAATCAAACAAGTAAGTTGATTTGCTTATATAATTGAATTAACACAGTTATTCGTTTTGAATTATCAGTATTCTACAAAATTATCTATTATTGTTGTACGATTTTCTTTATTCAAATTAATTGATATTATGTCAAACAAACCATGGCTAGCACAATATCCGAAAGGAGTTCCAGCAAATATTGATACTTCTGTATATAATACGTTGCTAGAATTTGCTGATGAATGTTTTAAAAAATATAAAAAACTACCTGCATATCAGAATTTTGGAAAGTCAATTACCTATGGTCAATTGGATAAATTGAGCACCCAATTTGGTGGTTATCTACATTCAGTAGGATTGAAACCTGGGGATAAAATTGCTTTGATGATGCCTAACTTATTGCAATACCCTATTGCTTTATTCGGCGCATTAAAAGCGGGATTAATTGTGGTAAATACCAATCCGTTATACACGCCAAGAGAGATGGAACATCAATTTAATGACAGTCATGTAAAAGCTATTTTGATTGCAGATAATTTTGCCCATAACTTAGAGAAGATCATTAGCAAGACTAATATAAATGTGGTAATTACTACTACTATCGGAGAACAGTTGGGCCCGATAAAAGGTAAATTAATAAACTTCGTCCTAAAAAATATCAAAAAAGCTGTTCCTAATTATAATTTAGAGAATACCATTACATTTAAAGAAGCGCTAAAAGCTGGTAAGAAAGCAAAATTATTAGAATTTGCCAATGATAGGGATAGTGTCATCATTCATCAATATACTGGAGGAACAACAGGTGTTTCTAAAGGAGCTATGTTAACCAATGGCAATTTAATAGCCAATATGCTTCAGATGAGACATTGGATGGCGGGAAGTTTAGAAGAAGGAAAAGAGATTTCGTTGTCTCCGCTACCGATGTATCACATTTTTGCTTTTTCAGTAAATGCATTGGCATTGATGTCTTTTGGTTGTCTTACCGTCTTAGTAACCAATCCTAGAGATTTAAAATCTGTAATAAAAGAATTCAAACGCAATAAAGTTACCATTATGACTGGTGTGAATACTTTGTTTAATGCATTGACCAATCACAAAGGATTCAAAGCATTGGACTTTTCCAGTTTAAAAACCGCAGTAGGTGGTGGAATGGCAGTACAAAAAGCGGTAGCCTATGAATGGGAAAAAATTACAGGATGTAGATTAGCAGAAGGATACGGAATGACAGAAGCCTCTCCTGTAGTTACCGTAAATCCAATCGATGGTACTGCAAAAATCGGCTCGATTGGTGTTCCTGTCCCATCTACTGATATTAGAATTATGGGTGATGATGGACAGGTCAAAGGAATCGAAGAAGTGGGCGAACTCCAAGTGCAAGGCCCTCAAGTAATGCTAGGTTATTACAACAAACCAGATGAAACGGCTAAAACTATCGTTGATGGCTGGTTATGCACTGGAGATATGGCAGTGATGATGGAAGATGGATATTTTAAAATTGTCGATAGGAAGAAAGACATGATCCTTGTCTCTGGCTTTAATGTTTTCCCTAATGAAATTGAGGACACTATTGCTATGCATCCCAAAGTTGATGAAGTAGCAGCGATTGGAATTCCTGATGAAAAATCTGGTGAGGTGGTTAAAGTTTTTGTTGTCAAAAAAGACAAATCATTAACTGCTGACGAAATAAAAGCTTACTGCAAAGAAAATATGACAGGATATAAAGTTCCCAAACAAATTGAGTTTAGAACTGATTTACCAAAATCAAATGTGGGTAAAATCTTAAGGAAAGATTTGAGAAATA
>JAHDBF010000203.1:2932-4410 GCA_020630525.1 Saprospiraceae bacterium | reverse complement strand
AATTTTTATTGGCATCCAATTACTACGGACTAAACAAAGTTTCTTTTGATTATGATATTAATAGCTTGGGCGGAATGTCCAAAAATCATAAGTTGATAAAGCAGAATGATTCGTTAATACATTTTATGCAATGGAATGTTTTAGACTTTGACGTGTTTATCGGACCGCAGATAACAACCATAAAAAATGAAGAGATTGAATATGATAGGTTCCATGAACTATTCAATGAAGCGACGCATGATGTGTATGATATGACTTATGATACAACTGGTGGATGGTGGGCTTCACTTTCATATGAAGCTAGTTTATTATTTCTTAACGACACCAGCAATATAACGATACCAATTCCCGAAATTGGGTCTCCAGAATTGTTTACCTCTTGTAACGGAGACATATATGCGTTAACTGATTCCATTTATTATTTTAATGGCACTAATCTTAGTAAAATGTCCAATCTTCCAATGACAGATAAAATGCTACATCATAAAGATTATAATTATTTGCTAAGTAATGATAATCTATATAAATATGATTGTAGCTTGAATAACATGCTACATCAATGGACATTACCATTTCATGTTAGCTCGTTTCAACAAATTCAATTTGCAAACAACGATAGCTTATTTGTAAACAAAATCAATGAAGATACTTACGAAATATATTCTGTTGATTCGGATTCCAATACTTCTAAAATATATGAAAATCAGTTTGATATAAACGAGTCAATACATGGAGTATACGCTATTTCTGACAGCACTCATTTGATATATGGTGCGCATGAATTTGAATTAGGAAGACAATTCTTTTTTAGAAATGTACATACCAAAAACCTTATAGATTACCATCGAGTTAATGCAATCATAAACGATTTTAAAATTAATTATAGAATAGATAATTTGATTTTTGAGGAAATCAATGACACTATTGAGGGTGTAATATATTTTGATTCTAGTGTGAACTTTGAAAATAATGATACAAGACAGATTGATAATCTTAATATCAATTCTATTCCATTTGATACCCCATTAGGTTTTTCTCATCCATTTAATCCAAATCAAATTAAATATACATTATTCGACACAATAACCTCTATGGAGAGCCGCACTATAGACATGGGCAATAATTATACAAAAGATTTTGATCTGAATAGTATAAAAATAGAGCTAACAGGTGCCAACTATAGGTTCCTAAAAGATGGTCCTCAAGTTTTATATCCTGAATTGACTTCATCTATTTTAGAAAATATCAGTGATGAGGCATTGGATATTTTCCCTAATCCAACAAGTGATTTTATCAACATTTCTTTGGATAAAAAAAGTACAGTATTGATATACGATCAGTTGGGAAAACATTGTAAAAGTTATTCAGATTTTTTGTCTGGAGAAATTGATGTTAGAGACTTAAAAAGTGGCAGTTATATTCTTATTGTTATTGAGGATGGTGGCTTGGTTAGGTCGGCTGTTTTTGTTAAGGGATGA
>JAHDBF010000203.1:0-2832 GCA_020630525.1 Saprospiraceae bacterium | reverse complement strand
ATCATCTTCTTTATCAAAGACATCTGCCCCATATGATAATGGCTATGCTCAATTACACCCTGAATATTCCGATAATAATCTCCATACTTTTCAAGGACAAAAACATCATCCAATTTTTCTTGGGAAAGATTTTCTACTAAATTAATAAATCTATCGGCATCACTCCAAAATTCAGACAATCGACTTTCCCAATCTGATTCATTATTTAAAGTTGGTGCATCAAAACTGAATTTATCACTACCTTCTAATGGACCTCCATCCAAAACTCTATTTACTATTTTTAAATAATAATCTACATGAAAAACCAAAACCGCAATTGTATTTAAAGATTTGACTTTTGTAGTTGCTTGTTGCAAAGTTACATCCGAAAGAACATCTCTAAAACTTACGCCAGTTTGATTAGGACCATAAAACATTCCTCTGATTTGTTTTGCTATTTTTTGTGTAGTTGCCATTATCTTAATAGTTTAGAGATTACTGTGTTATGATTTCAGTTTTTTATTGGAGTATTACTCTTTTTGATTTAGTCCAATTGGTACTGCCATATTTAAGAAAATATAAACCAGATGCCAATTCACTTGTATCGATACTATGCAGTTTTTCTGTAACGTTATGACTATATATTACTTTTCCTATATTGTCTAATAACTCAATGTCAAAACCAACAGCATCTTTTACATAAAGTAATTCTTTTACTGGATTTGGAAAAACTTCAACTTGATCTAATTTGAGATCAGCGATTGAGGTATTAATGTCATTCTCACAATTGCCTACCATATTTTCATCCAACCAGTTTAATCTATTTTCAATCCAAGTTTTGAGGTAATCCACTTCCGCTTCATAAGTTTGTGGTATTGGGTCTGGCTCTATCCATATTGATTCTCCTATGATGTAATCATACCTTTCAAAATTTCTCAATATTGGCTCTGCAATAAAATCAACTTGTGTATCAATCCAATTGCCTAATGAATCTAAATGTAGAAAAGTGCTTCTGAACGCAGACCATCGACAAGCCAATCTGTTTTGAAAAACAGTATCTTCCATCATCGCTCGCCACCACATAGGCATTGATTCTAAATCTTCACAATCTTCTTGATTTTGTAGATATGTCCATCCCTCAAAATCATCATTAGAACAAACGCGCGATGCTCCATAAGTTTGATCAAAATCCCAGATAGGCCCTGCAATTAACTTTCCGCCCTTGGACTCTCTATCCTTATGCATATAAGTGCTTAGTTTATACCCATCTGAATTCTTGCTTAATTCATTGATTAATAAAAAATCTACAAAGGAATTTAAGTCTATATAATCTGTATAACGTACTCCTGATGCGTTGAAAAAATCATTACTAAATAATGCAGATTCATATTCAAACATCCAATCAGATATATACGCTTCTTGTGCTTCTTTTATATTATCAGCTTTGGGATAGTGCCATTGAAAAAACAGTGCTCTTCCTCCTTGAGAATCAAAATTAGATTCAAATCCTCTTGCATCATCCAGCCAATCCAACCTTAAAATATATCCACCTGTCAATGAGTCTCCAGCGATATCATCTTCATCCAATTTTGCAATATCTACCCTATCATTGTCTCTTTTAATTTTTTCTACTAAAATATATAATCCTTGATACTCATCGTTAATAACCAGCTCTACATACTTCCATTCTGAAGCGTATTGCCCCATCCGTTGGGCAAGATAGAAACTCATAGGGATTCTTATCTGAGTTTTATCAATCACCATAGCATGTAGTATCCAATCTTCATCTGCACCCATTCTGAATAAGTCTACAGATAGATCTTCCTCTTGATCTGTCTTTAACTCTATGGTATATGTTTTCTTTTCGAAACCTTGTGTGGAATTTCCTCGTGTTTCTATACCTACATAGCCATTATAATAATTGAAATTTTCATC
Organism: Saprospiraceae bacterium; assembly: GCA_020630525.1. GTDB lineage: Bacteria > Bacteroidota > Bacteroidia > Chitinophagales > Saprospiraceae > JAHDBF01. Next base: position 918 of record JAHDBF010000203.1, on the reverse strand, counting down.
GAAGTTATTGATTTGACTTTCGCCATTGTAGATAATTCCCATTGTTGAGAAAATCCTTGGTTCGTCTGGAATTTCTTCATCATCGGTATTAATTACAATTATTGGGAGATTGCTGCTTGTTAGTATTTGTGCAGTAATTACGATATGGACATAAAATAGACATTGTATAAAAACAGCGATTCGTAACAAAGTATAACTGATTTGATTTAAATAATTAAAAGTAGGAATTTTTAATGAATGAAATAGTGACTTAAATTAGTTACATCATTTTCCTTTCCGTCCTAAAGCTTCTACTTTTTGTAGCCATTTTTTTCTAAATCCTTCTGTTGACAATCGTAAAGGAGCAATCGTTGTTATCTTTACTTTTTTGACACCGACAAAATTCATTGTCAGTTTACGCATAGCGTAATGGCTAGGAGCACCATTTATCCATCTATAAAACCAACCAGGTTGATCTAGAGTACAAATGATTCTTGCAGTTTTGTCTGTTAAAAACTTATCCCACCAAACTGAATTTTCTCTTTTCTTAAATGCAAAACCTGGAAGAAAAACTCTATCAATAAAGCCTTTCATAATAGCTGGCAAAGATCCCCACCAAACAGGATATATCCACACTAAATGATTGGCCCATTTAATCAACTTTTGTGCTTCTAATAAATCTGGTTCTAGTTCTGTACGTTTACGATATCCGAATTCAAGATTAGGATTAAAATCTAAATCACGAATATATACTTCTTTTACTTCTGTACCAGAAGCAATTGCACCTGACTTATATGCCTTTGCTAAGGCAAAATTATAACTTTCTTTATCTGGATGACCAACTATGATAAGGGTCTTTAATTTATTCGTACTCATAAATTTAAGCTAAATACAAATGCACCTAATTTCTAATTAGGTACATTTGTATTTGTTTTCTTT
>JAHDBF010000036.1:7388-26333 GCA_020630525.1 Saprospiraceae bacterium | reverse complement strand
GAAAGTGTTTCCCAGCTTTGCCATCCTCCAGTCGAAGGAAATGTGGTACTCCCTAGATTTATTTCATTTCCTTCATTGTCGATCAATATCAATTGGCATCGCCCATTTGCTTGCTCGCTTGCATAACGGAAATTGACCAAATAATTTTGAGTTTCCTCTACGATGATTTCATAAATAGCAAAGTCTCCAGCATCCAAAAAGCCAATGTTTTGTCCAGCACCAATGTCGGTACAATTTTCTAGTTGGATTCCACTTTGCAAAGTAAAATCTTCCATTTCTATTTGACCAGGAATTTTGATAATCGGTGCAAGTGTGTTTCTTACTATGGCATTATTAAAGTGTTGTAACGTTGATCCATCATTGGCAGATAGCTGATTGCCACTATAGGAGATTCTGATATTATCCTCTGCATATAATGTTTCATTGACCTCAAAAAATATAACTCTTTTAGAATCATTGTTTGTTGATATGTCTATTATCTCTAGTTGCTCACCATCTCTAGTAATGCTAAAATCATTTTGGTTAATTGCCTCTTCGACAATACTTTTGTTTAGTGCCAATTTAATCTTTGTGCGGTCTTCAGTTACTGCATCATAGTATACAAAAGAAAAGTCTTCAATATCTGCTGTTTTTGTAAATTTAAAACTACTTATATTAAAGCCACCATCTACAGAGACAAATTTTAATTTGTTATCAGTAAGCTCAATAGGAATTCCAGCGATATTTACAGATGCCCAATTGTCCCAAGCACCAGTTGATGCCAATGGTATATTGTCTGTTATTTTTCCTCCTCCCAATTCAAAATAAAATTTGTTGTTTGACGCTTCTGTCGCATATCGTAGTTCTACATTGTAGACGCCTGATTCTAATACATTGATGTCGTATTGCATCCATTCGTCAGCATCTATCCAGCCCACATTAACACCGTTAGAATTGATGTTGTCTTCACATGGTTCTAAGTCAACTCCATCATTACGATAGAACCAACCATTATTCCATGCAGTGTAATTATTCGTAGAGAGATGATAATTGGCAGACTGACTGTCATAGTATGCGCTACCAATTCTCCCCATATCAAAGTCAGACGCGTAGACTACTCCAGGAATAGTTTGTGTTCGATATGGGATTGCTGTATCAGAAACGCGTTGCCTAATCAAAGCGTCTACTACGTCAGGTTGAAACTTACAGTTTTTTATCTTTAACTTTTCTGCCAAATCCATCAAAGTATTGTAAGCAAATTCTTGCCCAGGTTGCATTTCTGTTCCATTCCAATAATCTAGTAAGAACTGATATTCATCGGTTTTAGAAACTGATAATGGTGCGGATATAGATTCTATTTTTTTCATAGGCCACCAAGCCCAGCCAATATTATTTTCTTCAAAAAGGGTAGTGGCTTCATGAAACCATACATTAGAATTTTCTCCAGTTTCTCCAAAGAATAACGGTACGTTGTATTGGTCACGTAAATTTAATACCCATTGTATAGAAGCTTGATCGTTAAACGACCAATATTTATGTGGAGAATAAACAAAATTATCGTCCCATGGAGGTGTTAATCCGTTAAAGTCGTTAGCAAACCAATTGCCTTCAATAAACAGAATGTGATTTTTATCCACTGTTCTTATGCTGTCTGTTATTTCTTCGTAGAGTTGTCTTAGTAAAATATTTCCACTCAGATTCCAATTTGGTTCATTGATAAGATCATAACCAGCAATCCATTCTTCGTTTGTATATCTTTCTGCAAGTTTTTTCCAAAGTGCTACTGTTTTATCTCTATTGGCTTTACTTTCCCAAAGTGAAGGTTTAGTTGGATCGTAATCTGAAATTCCCTGATCGTAACCTTGACCTCCTGGAGCAGCATGAAGATCTAAGATTAAATAAATTTCATTGTCCTTGCACCAACTTAATAAGTTGTCAACCATTTCAAATCCTTTGGTCAACCAAGTTTGTTCGTTTAAGTTCGGCTCATCTTCAATAGGTAAGGTAAACAAATTGTAATGCATAGGTAATCGCACACAATTGAATCCCCAAGATGCTAAAGAATCTATATCAGTTTTCGTTACGTGATTTTCTAACCAAGCAGTATAAAATTGTTCAGTTTTATCAGCACCTATTAGTTCCGTTATTTTGTTTTTTATTTGATGTTGCGCATTGGCAAATTCTGCGGTTTGGAGCATGTAGCCTTCTTGGAGCATCCAACCACCTAGACCCATTCCTTTTAAGATTATTTCTTCACCGTTCTGATTTACAATAGATTTTCCGCTGGTTTGTAGTAGATGTTGACTGTTGGTAATGAAAAATGTAAAAACAAAAATAATAGTCGAAATAATCTTAGTCATAGGGAGGCTTTTTATTCTTCTTGGAATACTCTGATATAATCTATAATCATATTTTGCGGAAAGATAGTTGATCCATCAGGAGATCCAGGCCATTGTCCACCTACTGCAACATTTACGATAAAAAAGAAAGGGTCATTAAATGGATATGGATTTTGTGTTCCTAAAATTGATTTGGTGACAGTATGGTATTTTTGATCATCTACATACCATTCAATTACATCTTCTTTCCAAACGATTGAAAATACATGGAATCTATCGGAGAAGTCATCTGCTCCCGATAAAGTTTTTGTTTTTGTATTTAGTATTCGGTTACCATTTGGGTCTGCATAGTGGACTGTACCATGAACAATATTTGGTTGGTGTCCTAATAATTCCATAATATCGACTTCTCCACATCTTGGCCAACCAACTTCAGATAGATTTGCTCCAAGCATCCATAATGCAGGCCAGATACCTTGTCCCTTAGGCATTAAAGCTCTAATGTCCACTCTTCCGTGCGTAAATTCAAATTTGTCTCTCGTAATTAATCTAGAAGAAGTATAATTAAACCCACCAAAATTTTGTTCTCTAGCTTGAATGACCATATGACCATCTGTAACTAAGGTATTTTCTTTTCTGTAAAATTGTAATTCATTGTTTCCCCAGCCCCATTCTCCGTTTCCGATTTCATAAGTCCATATACTTTCATCTAATTCAGTTCCATCAAATTCGTCACTCCAAGTTAAGTTCATTCCATCATAAGTTGTTGGTGTTGTATAGCCTTCTGACGGAATAAATATTTCACCATCGACATCATCATCTTCTATAGTAATTGCGATCTCATTTACAGTTGCTTCTGCACCTTCAATAGAATTTATTTTCAGGTTAAAGAATTCATCTGGTTCGGCTTCATCATCTGCCAATAACTGAATTTGACATTCTTCTTGTACATCACCTGGCGAAAATACAATTTGTAAATCATCGATTGCTATAAAATCTTTATCCGCTTCTGCAGTGCGGCTTTCAGTGGATAGACTTACGTTAATAGTTGTAGAAGATGCTTTGTCAAGACGTAAACTTACGAATACAGATTTGTTTTGGTCGCCTTCTGCAACAGTTAGTGCTTGCATTGTTAGCGTAGGTTTAGAGTCAGAAGGCACTTGTTGATTCGTGGGAGAATCATCCGTTCCGCAACTAACTAAAAAACAAAATAGAATAATGAATACCTTATAATTCATGGTGAAAATATTAAAAAGAAGCAGCCCTCCGAGTTAGGACTGCTTCCATAAAAACTAAAAATTTATTCGAATGATAAGTTTCTAATATAAAAAGTACCAGTATCTGTATGATTAGTACCACCAATATTGATGTAGATCATATCTAGGTCATCTCTATCATATAGAGCGTAAGTACCTGCTCCTGCATTTACATCATTTAGATCGTAAGTGATTGTTGTCCATGTATCCATTGGGATTGTAGAACCATCGGTTACAAACTCTCTGTTGTCAGTCCACCATTGTGCCGTCTGACTAAAATCTGCAAATCCAATAATTACATTTGTCGTAAGTGCGCCCGAATAATCATTAGAACTTGGAATGTAAACGTCTAGTGAAACGGTAGTTAGGTTCTCAAAATTTATGTCAAATTTATCTGGAGAAGTCTGAAATTGTAATTCCTGAAATTGTTCTCCAGTTCTGTTAAATTGTCCAACTTTTTCTCCAGATCCAGCAGGATCATCAATGGCAAAATCTACAGTTGACAATGAGAATATGGTATCTAGTAATACTCGTTCACTATCATCATCTGCTGCAAACGAAATTGACATTGCATCAGGAGATGCATCTGGTAAATCTTCTCCAAAAACTGGAACTTCTGTTGGGATTGCAGGCAAGTCACTTTCGTTTGGATAGCTAACTAAGTAGAAGTTCCAAGCAAATCCGTCTCCTGCAAGTGAAATATTCATAGTATCAGCTATGCCACCTTCTACCAATGTATTGATTGTGTAAGTTTTATTTTGAATTGGTAAAGTGTTGTCTCCTGCTGGAGTTTTATTACAAAGACCGATATAAGCGCCTGCACCATTAAGTGTTAATGTACTATTTGGGTTATCTAAGTCATAAGTGTAATCACCGCCATTTGCGAACGCTTCTCTATCTGCGTTATCACCCCAAACTCCTGGATCAGATTCATCACGACATCCCTCTGCATCTTCGCCATTAATGATCCATCCACCATTGGCAGTCGCATCAACAAATAGAGTTCCATTAGAATTAAATTCAAAAGTTCCATCTCTGTGGAATGTGTAACTATCATCTAAGATACAAGGTCTTTCTGCGAGCGGAGTTACTCCACCAAACGACCACCATTGGTTATCGCCAACTGCTGGACCAACGCCTAACGCAACACCTTCTCTTAATAAATACCAAGTCTTGCTTTCTTGACCTGCGAGCACTGTTAACTGACTGTTTGGATCAGTAATGTTTACCGTCTCAGATTTTTCTGCTGAGTCTCCGTCTGCATTTGAAGCTTTTAGAGTTACAGTAAATGCGCCAGCTGACGCATAAGTATGCACAGGACTTTCCTCTGTTGATGTGTTACCATCTCCAAAACTCCATTCGTAGTCAACAGCGTTTTGAGAGAAATTGGAAAAGGTAACTTGTTGATAGTTATCCATACTTACTTCAAACTGAAAGCTTGCGATAGGTGCATCGGTATTACCGCCGCCACCTGGTGTTGTCATGGGATCTTCATCGTCTCCACAACCAATAATAAACATGGCACATAGTAATGGAAGAACCTTCCATATTGAAGTGCTGTTTGTGAAAAAGTTTTTCATAATATTGTATTTAATATAATTAATTAAAGTTATACTTATTGAAATAAAGAATCGTCTGGGTATTCTGTAAGGTTTTGTGCAATGGTTGTTTCTTCTAATGATATAGGAAGCCATAGATGTTTGTTTTGGAAATTATTTCCTCTAATCGGATCACCAGCGAATAAGCTTGCTTCTGCTCTTCCAGACCTAACTAGATCAAACCATCTGTCACCCTCTAGGGCAAATTCAGCTCTTCTTTCATATTGTATGACATCTAATAAAGACCAAGACTCCTCACTCATGAGGTCTGAAGCGGTTCTGAAATTGCCATCGTTATTGCCAGGTCCAACACTACGTTCTCTCACAATATCTATATAGTTCATAGCTTCTCCATCAGATCCAGTTCCTCGGTGCAATGCTTCAGCCAACATAAGTAAAACATCAGCATAACGTATAGAGTATATGTTTGCATCTTTTGTAAGGTCTGGATTTCCGCCATTTGTATTGTTTCCACTATATGCTTTATAGTTGGTGTATTTGGTTTGCCAATAACCTGTGAAGTCAATAGGGTTTGATTGCGTTTGATCTACGACTACATCGCAAGACGATCCAGCATTGGAAATGTCTGCTTCAAGCTCTGGAATTGAAGTAGTAGCTACATCTAATCTATATTGGTCATCAGGTAAATAATGATCAATCAGACTTTGAGTTGGAAGCATAAAACCCCATCCCGTTTGATAATCAGGATGAGCGTCGCAAAGTCCACGGATACCACATAGTTGGATAATTCCATTACCTTCGATTCCTTCAAACCAAACCCAGTCGCTTGGGAATAAATTCGATTTTTGTATTTCAAAAACGGATTCTTCAGGATTTTTTAAACCAAATTGAAATAGATCAGCGTAATCATCTTCGAGGCTATAAATTCCTGTTTGAACAACATTGTTTAATTGCTCTGCAGAAAGGTCAAATTTATTTACATCATCATTTGCAAGGTCAGCCCAGTATAGATATACTTTTCCTAAAAGTGCTTGGGCAGCAGGTTTAGTTGCTCTACCTGCCTCAGAAGAAGATATGCTAGTTGGTAATATTTCGATTGCTTCAAGAAGATCTTTTTCTATGGCAGTAAAAACTTCTGTCATTGTGTTTCTGCTTAAGTCATTATCTTGAGGAGTAAGGACTTTTGTGACTACAGGAATTGGTCCAAAGTGTTTAAATAATTCGAAATGATAATATGCGCGTAAAAACTTAGCTTCTGCTTGATAAAGGTCGACAGCAGGAGAGCTAAATTGTGGTTCTTCAATAACAAGATTTGCCCTAAAAATTCCGATATAATTTTTTCTATAAATCGGTTGTGAGAGGGTATTGCTATTTATCTCTCTAAAGTCATCAATTTCCTGCCATGCTGGTTGGTCATTATCGGAAGGATCACCTCCCGCGTTGGCATTGTCTGATCTAATTTCGCCAAACATAACTTCTGAAACCCAGTTGCCAAATGCCATTGTCCATCCTATCGGATCATAAGCAGCAACTAAAGCATTGAATACTTGATCATCAGTTTGGTAATAATTTTCTGAAAGAAATTCATTTACTGGTTCTACAGCTAAATCTTCAGAAGTACAAGTAATGAAAAGAAAACCTGAAAGAATTATAGTTATATATTTAAATATTTTCATGATTTATTTTTTTTGCTACATGCTTAATTTTATTCCAAAACCAATTGTTCGATTGCTAGGGTAGAAACCTTTATCGATTCCAGTATCTAAAATCCAATCACCTGTTCCGATTTCTGGATCAAAGCCAGTATAATTTGTTATTGTGAATAAATTATTGGCTGATAAATAAATTCTTACATCAGAGAATTTAGCTTTATTGCTAATCCTTTTTGGAATAGTATATCCAATTTGAAAATTTCTAAGTCTCAAAAAGCTGCCATCCTCTAGGTAGAAGTCTGATGGTCTTTGATTATTGTTTGGATCGTTTGAAACCAATCTTGGAATTTCATTAGATGGATTTTCAGGAGTCCACCGATCAAGCCAAAAAGTCTGATAATTGGTATAGCTAATATCTTGACGTTCGTACGTTCTGAATATTTCATGTCCCAGTTGTGTAGACAAAACGCAGTTAATATCAAAACCTTTATATTGGAGTCCGAGTGTTAAACCGATAATATGATCTGGCCATGGACTTCCAATGTCTGCAATGTCGTCAGAATTTATTGAACCATCATTGTTTACGTCTACAAAGATAAGGTCACCAGGTGCAGCATTAGGTTGTAGTAAATCTCCATCTGAATTAATGTGAGAAAATACTTCTTCTTGTGATTGGAAAATACCATTGGTTGTATATCCAACAAAATGACCAACAGGATAACCTTCTGATAATCGAGTAATTGGCGTATTTCTAACTGGCCAAGACCATCCAGTAATAAATCCAGATTCACCAGCTACGTTTATCACTTCATTTGTAAATGTAGTATAGTTTAACGTGGTATTAAATTTAAAGTCTCCAAAAGATTGTTTGTAAGAAATTGCTGCTTCTATTCCAGTATTTCTGATTTCTCCAAGGTTACTTGTAGGATTATTAGTTGCTCCGATAAAACCAGGTAATTGTTGATCCATGAGTAGTTCTTTAGTACTTTTTTGGTAGAAGTCCAATTCTGCACTTAATTTGTCATTGAGCATTCTTACTTCTACACCAACATCTAATTGTACACTTTCTTCCCATGCGATAAAAGGATTTGCTGGGGTTGCTAATGCTGAACCGGTATTAAGTGAATTACCAAATGGATAAGCGAAGTTGTTTTCAACTGTAGAGGAATAAGCAAGTGCTGGTATTCTATCACTGCCATTTACCCCCCAACTGGCTCTAAGTTTTAAAAAACTAATTGGTCTGAAATTAAAGAATGATTCATCAGAAATTACCCAGCCTGCAGAGAAAGAAGGAAAAATTCCAAACCTTTTTCCTGGACCAATAGTAGATGACCCATCTCTTCTTAATGTAGCTGAAAACAAGTATTTGTCATTATAATTGTACAATAATCTTCCGTAGTAACTAAACAATTTGTATTTGACACCTATTGTTCCATAAGCCAAGTCTAATGTATCTTGACCTGCGTCAATTAATTGGAAGTTATCGTTAAACTGCACTTCATTTGGTATAAAGGAAGTAGAGCCTCCAGCTTTTTGTTCACCAGTACTTTCTCGATATGAGGTACCCACGATTAGGTCAAAGTTGTTTTCTCCAAAGGACTGCGTATAGTTAATATAATTTTCAAATTGATATGATTGGCCAGTGCCGTATCCTTGAGAGATGTCATTAGAAACATTGATTGCAGCAGGATGAAAATTAAAGTCAGGTGTAAAATCTCTAAATTGGTACCAGTAAAAATCTGTTCCGAGGTCAGATTTGAATTTAATATTTTTGAATGGCTTAATTTCTAAGAACACATTTCCTACGAATTGATTAGAATGTCCACTGCTGTTACTTAAAAATAATCTACTAAGCGGATTAATATATTCTTTTTGTACCCATTTTGATTGTTCGAATCCATATTGCTTTTCGTCATTGAAAACTTCAGTGATTGGATCGTATGCAAAAGCATCAGAAATTAATGTTCCAAAAGCACTATTGACCCCAATGTTATTATTCTGAATTCTATTTACGTTAATGTTTTCTCCTATAGTAATATATTTATTGATGTCTTTACTGCCGTTTAGTCTTACAGAGTATCTTTTATAATTAGATTTTTCTCCGCCTATAACTCCTTTTTCATCCCAATACTCAAGAGATAGATACAAGTTCTTCATACTTGCAGAGAGTCTATGCGAATTGGTACTTCCTTGGGAGAAAATTTGATCCATCCAATTTGTATTTGGTACTTCATCAGTTGATTGCGGAAATCCTAAAGTTTCCAAAGCAGAACTTTGGCCACCATTTTCAAATTTCTCCCTGGTCAACATAATGTAATCACTAGAGGAAAGCATTTCAGGAGTTCTCCATGGGTTTGACTGAGAAGTGAATGCTTCATAAGTAAGTGTTGCACCTGTATCAGAACCTTTTTTTGTAGTTACTATGATTACCCCATTTGCTCCTCTAGCTCCATATATGGCACATGATGCAGCATCTTTTAATACATCTACTGATTCGACATCAGATGGGTTTAAATTGTCAATGTTGTCAACTTGTAGTCCATCAACTACAAATAACGGAGAGTTGTCTCCGTTGGTACTGATGCCTCTTATTAAGATGGAGCTGCTTGATCCAGGTTGGCCAGAAGATTCACTAACGATAAGTCCAGAAACTTGTCCTTCTAAAGCAGATTGCACATTTTGAACTTGGATGCCTTCTAGTTTTTCACTAGATAGCTTTGAGATTGCACCTGTTGAAACTCTCTTTTTTTGAATACCATATCCAATAACTACTACTTCGTCAATAAGTTGAGAATCTGGCATCAAATTAAAATCTATTACTTCTCTTGTACCAACTACTTGTTCGATCGATTTATACCCTGTATAGGAAATTATAAGCGTGTCACTTGGATTTGGAACCGTTAATTCGTAATCTCCATTGTAATCAGTGATCGTTCCTTCTCCCGAGTTTTTTATTAAAATGGTTGCCCCAATTAATGGTTCTTCGGATTCGCCAGTTATGTTTCCTTTTACCTGTTGTTGGGCATTCAGCAGATGAATGGAAAACAAGGAAATGAAAAGTAAATAATACCTCATATTCATATTTTTAGAAGTTTTTTCTTAACTATTTATTTTATAAGTTTCTTGAACTAAAGTTCAATAGTTTTACTCATTTTTGTGTCAGAACTTCCTCCGACAAATATTTCAAATTCTCCAGATTCGAAAATGAAGTTTCCGTTGTTATCATAAAAACCCAATTCTGACTCTGAAAGTTTAAATGTCAATGTTGTTGATTCTCCAGCTTTTAAGTCTGCCAATTGAAAACCTTTCAGTTCTTTTATTGGTCTTGATACTGAAGCTACTTTGTCTCTTATGTATAATTGTGCGACCTCTCTTCCATCCACATCTCCATTGTTTTTAAGATCAACATTGACTTTTATTTCGTGCTTTAAGGTGTCTGTAATTTGAATGTTAACATTGGAATAGGTAAAATCAGTGTAGCTTAATCCATAACCAAAAGGGTAGAGCGGATCATTTGACTCATCAATGTAGTGTGACCAAAAAACCAATTCATTCGGCCCTGGTCTTCCAGTATTCAACTTGTTATAATATATCGGTACTTGACCAACTGATCTTGGAAATGACATTGGTAATTTTCCACATGGATTTTGTTCTCCAAATAAAACCGAAGCAATTGCATCGCCTGATCTAGTGCCTAACTGCCAAGCTTGTACAATAGCAGGTATGTTTTCATCAGCCCATGTTAATACCAATGGTCTACCGCTCATATTAACCAAGATGATATTTTTATTTACTTCTGCAATTTGCTCTAATAGTTCCTGCTGTAAGCCAGGAAATCCCAGTTTAGTTCTGCTTCTTCCTTCTCCCGATTGAAATCCATGTTCTCCTAAAACCATAATGACAAGATCTGCTGAAGCAGCATTGGTTATGGCTTCTTCAAAACCTGTTTTATCTGATTCGTTAATTTTTACTTCATTTATAAAATCTACATTTCCTTCTACGAGTTTAACTCCATTAGAAAAGTGATAATCAATACCTAAATTATCTATTCCTTCTAATACTGAAGTTGCTGTATTGTCATCTGAACCGATTCTCCAGCTTCCTAGTGGACTTGTTTTGTCGGCTGCTAATTCTCCGATTACTAAAATGTTTTGTTGATCTTTTTTGATAGGTAGTATGTTGTTTTCATTTTTCAACAATACAATTGATTTTTTTGCAATTTCTAATACTTCGTCTTTATTTTCTTGATTAAATACTTGCGTTTTTTCTCTATCGATGTCACAATATTTATATGGATCGTCGAATAGACCTAACTTTTCTTTGATTTTTAAAATTCTTCTTACGGAATCATCAATTAATTCCATTGGAATTTTTCCTTCTTCTACGACTTCTTTTAGGTGCTTAATGTATGCGTATGATTCCATGTCCATGTCAGAACCCGCATTTGCTGCTAACTCAGCAGCGTGCTTCAAGTCTTTTGCATATCCGTGGTCTATCATTTCATTAGCTGAACCCCAATCAGAAACGATAAAGCCATCAAAATTCCATTTTCCTTTTAATAATTCTCTTTGTAGAAACTTGTCACCTGTAGCTGGAATTCCATTCAAAACATTGAACGAATTCATGAAAGTACAAATGCCTTCTTCTACGCATGCTTTAAAAGGTGGAAGGACAACGTTATAAAGTGTAGAAGTCCCAATATCAGCAGTATTGTAATCTCTTCCAGATTCTGCAAATCCATAGGCAGCAAAATGTTTTGCTGTAGCGGCTAGCGTATTCGTAGCACTAAGATCATTGCCTTGAAAACCTCTTACCCTTGCTCTTGCGATTGCCGTTCCTAAAAACACATCCTCTCCTGCACCTTCCATCACACGACCCCATCTGGCATCTCTTGAAATATCTACCATAGGTGCAAAAGTCCAGTTTATCCCTCTCGCTGTGGCTTCTTTTGCAGCCATTCTAGCGGATGCTTCTATCAGTTCCAAATCCCAACTTGCAGATTCGGCTAGAGGAATTGGACTTAAAGTTTTGTGACCATGTATAACATCTAAACCAAAAATTAATGGTATTCCTAATCGACTTTCTTCAACAACAACTTTTTGCATATTTCTGACATTTTCTACGCCAGACACGTTTAAAACAGACCCAACTTGACCAGTTCTTAAATGTTCGTATTTTTTCTTACTATCTCCTTCACTTGGCGCTGGTCCTGTAGAATCCCAAAAACCATTGTATTGCACCATTTGTCCAATTTTTTCTTCAATGGTCATTTTGGAAAGTAAAATTTCTATCCTATCAGTGGGAGATTTGGTATCAGCAATTTTTTGGACGTTTTTGTTGCATCCAATAAATGTTAAAATAAAAACCAATAAAGTTAAAATCCTCATTTGTATCTACTTCTCTCAGGTTGTTTTTAAAACTGTTACTATAGTTCCCTTATGAAATATATTTTCTTGTCAAAATCAATTCTTGGTGAATCAATTTTTGACATTTTATCACTTTAGGCAACAATATTTTGTACAATGTATGATTTAACCTATAAATTAGCAGGTAAAATAGATACATCATGAATACATCATTGCCACAATGCTAACTCATCAAAAGATACACAGTGTCCTGTTTTATTGGGTTATTAAGGCTTTCTTTATATTAGTTTTTCTTGTAATATTTTTAATGTGGCATAGTATCCTTGTTGCTCAAGATTTTGTTTTTGGTGTACCTGAAATTCATTTTCACTCTAAGGATTCTTATGATGCTGGTAATCAAAACTGGGATATTGACTTCCAAAATGGCGTTGTTTATTTTGCGAATAATGCTGGTCTGTTGTCCTATGATGGATGTGAATGGAATTCTTTTCAAACACCTAGCAATACGATAATGCGCAGTATAAAACCATATAACGGCAATAAAGTATTGATAGGATCGCAGAATGAAATTGGATATTTTGGTTTTGAGAATGATATGCTCACCTATTATGTTGATTTAAAAGAGCGATTGCGGGGCAAAGCGATAGAATTGAATGAAATTTGGGATATTAACAACCAGGGTGATTCAATTTGGTTTTCAACTGAGCAATATGTTAATTGTTTAATTGGTCCAGAATTAATGCAATATGGAGGAGATCACATGGATATAGAATATATGTCTGTCATTGATGATAGTGTATGGTTCCATGATATGCATACTGGATTATATGTTATTGACCAAGAATCTAAATTCATTACTGGATCAGAAATTTTTAAAGGATTACGAATCCAAAAGATAATTAATACTGCAAATAAAATTTATGTTTTTACTCAGGAGAATGGCGCTTTTGTTTATGATGGGAATACATTTTTGCCTTGGAAAACGGATAATGATGCTTTTCTAATTAGAAATCGAATTAATTGCGTTGACTATAGTGAGCAATATGGTTTTTTTATAGGTACTTATTTTGGTGGCGTAGTCCAATTTTCTGAGCTTGGGAAATCTAAAATGTATTTAGACAAAGATATAGGCTTAAGGACCAATAATATTAATTGTATTGCTTTGGCACCAAATGATGTTCTCTGGATTGGCAGTAGTCGTGGGTTGGATGAAGTAGATCTTTCTTCGAGATTTAGGAAATTTTATCCTGATAATAAATTAGAAGGGGCTGTCTATGATGCCGAATTATGGAATGACAATATATATTTCTCTACTTCTAATGGATTATATTATATTAATCAGAAGGATTTTTATGCACACAATGAAAATGGTAATTTTCAATTGGTAGATGGAACAAATGGCTTGACATGGGGAACTGATATTATTGATGGTCAATTATATTGCGCACATCATGAGGGACCTTTTTTAATAATGAAAGACAATTCATCTGTTAAACTTTCTGAAGAGAAAGGAATTTGGAAATTCATAAAATTGAATGATACTGAGGTCGCTATTGGCAGTTATACAGGAGTTAGTTTATATCAATATAATGGAAAACCTAAGTTAGAGTTTGACAGAAAAATTGATGACTTTAAAGAATCGTCAAGATTTATGGTCGCTGATAAGTTTAATAATTTATGGGTTTCACATCCATATAAAAATGTTTATAAGATTGGCATTGGGAAGGAAAAGGGTGGCGATGTCGTAGAAGTCTTTAATGGAAATAGCGGATTTGAACTGGATGACAATAATTATATTTTTAATATAAATAATATTTGTCATTTAACCAATAGTTCTGGAGTTTATCACTATAACGAAATCGGGAACACCTTCGAACCAAGTACAACGCTTAATCAGTTTTTTGATGAAGGAAATCGGGCAAGAAGATTATTGCAATATAATGATGAAATATGGTGCATCTCTGATGATTTTACCAGCTTAATTTCTCATACAGGCAAAGGAATAGATTTTGAATTTTCTAATGAGATAAAACAGGGAATAATTTCTGACAGGCATTACATTGGAGGTTTTGAACAATTACTTCCATTAGATAAAAATACATTGCTTTTACTTTCGGACGAAGGTGCTTGGGAATATAAAATGAAAAGTAATAAACAATATATTGATAAACCTATTATAAAAAGCCTTAAGGTCAATAGCAAAGAAATATACAATCACAACACGAATGATAAACCAGTTAGTAGCGTCTTCAAACCAGAAAATAATACCATCCATTTTAATTACAATACTGAGTATCCTAATACAAATCAAGCTATACAATATAGTGTAAAACTCGATGGCTTGGATGATAAATGGTCAGAATGGACAACGCAAAATTTTAAAGAGTTTGTTCATCTTCCTTATGGAACTTATGAATTTAAAGTGAAGTCCAAAACTGAAAATAAACACGTATTTGAATCTGAAGGTTATGCGTTTGAAATAGAAACTCCTTGGCATGCTGGATGGATTGGAAAGTTGCTCATGACTTTATTGTTTATTGGGTTAATTGTAGCATTACTGGTTATTCCTAGACAAAAATATAATGAAAATAAAGCTATTTTAGAAAAAGAAAAAGAAGAAGTCCAAGAAGAAATCGAACAAATAAAACAAGAAAATTTACTCAAAGAAATTAAGCTTAAAAATCACGAATTGGCAAGTTCAACTTTATTGCTCGTCCAAAAAAATCAGACGATAAACACCTTAAGAAATAAGTTTGACGAATTAAATGAAATTATAAAAAATCCTACAGTAAAAAGAGAGCTAAGAAAGATAGTTTCCATTTTTAGAGATGATTTAAACCTAGAAGAGGATTGGGATAAATTTGGGTTATATTTTGATCAAGTACATAGAGATTTTAACCGCAAATTAAAATCTAGATACCCAAATTTAACTACTAAAGATCACAAACTCTGTGCTTACCTTAAAATGAATTTAACAACAAAAGAAATTGCGCCACTTCTTAATATCTCTGTAAGAGGTGTAGAAATTAGCCGTTATCGGTTACGTAAAAAATTAGACCTGGATAGAAACATTAATTTGAATCAATTCTTCAATGACGAGTTTGAGTAAATGCAATTATCATTTAATCCAAAATCAATTTGACATTCGTTATTAAAATCAAAAAAGCCTAACCATATTTGCATCAAATATTTAATCGCTATGTCTAGAAATATTGCAGCAGGAAATTGGAAAATGAACAAATCAATTCAGGAAGGAGTGTCTTTTATGGATTCTTTTTTAAGTAATGACTTTCCAGAAGACGTAAATGTTATTTTAGGTGTTCCTTCGGTAAGTATTTTTGCTTTGTCCCAACAGATTAAAAAAAGTGGAAAGTCTATAAATATTGCAGCTCAAAATTGTCACCAAAATACATCTGGTGCATTTACTGGAGAACTTTCTCCATCAATGATAAAAGGAGCAGGTGCTGACTACGTTATTTTAGGTCACTCTGAAAGACGTGCATATTTTGGAGAGTCAGATGATTTGATATTAGAAAAATCTAAGGCAGCACTTGCCGAAGGATTAAAGGTGATATTCTGTTGTGGCGAACCATTAGAGGTAAGAAAAGAGATGACGCATATTGAGTACGTTACTAATCAAATAAATCAGTCAATTTTAAAATTGAATGAGAGTGATATGCAGAATATAATCATCGCATATGAGCCAATCTGGGCAATAGGTACAGGCGAGACTGCCTCATCTCAGCAAGCTCAAGAAATGCATGCTGAAATCAGGAATGTAATTGCAACTGAATACGGTGAAAATATAGCTGCCAAAACATCAATACTCTACGGTGGGAGTGTAAAACCCGCTAATGCGAAAGAGTTGTTTTCTCAACCTGATGTTGATGGAGGACTCGTCGGCGGTGCATCGTTAGACGCTGGCAGCTTTGCTGAGATTGTATTTTCTTTTTAGGGTATCGTTAAATTTGGCATTGTTAAAGAATTCGTCGACTTTTTCAAATCTAAAGTCAAATATATCTTTCAACTGTTTTTTTACAAAAAGCGGATGTACAATAGACCCTAGCATTAATTCAGAAATTTGGTAATGTACTATATCTGTCATTAATACACCTTCCTTAGTTTCCTCAAAATGATGTTGATGATGCCAGAGTTTATAAGGTCCTCTTCTTTGTTCATCAATAAAGAATTCTAGTCTTTTTACTTGCGTAATTTCAGTCATCCAGTATAAAGGAATATTTAATAATGGTCTCACGGTATAAGTAATTATTTGCCCTGCATACATCTCTGGCTTTATAAATGGAGATGTAATGTTAAAACCTAAATATTCGGGTGTGATTTTTGATAAATTTTGCGGACTACTAAAAAATTTCCAAGCAGTCTCAATGTCTGTTTTAATCAATTGTTCGCACTGTAATCTTTGTATCTTCATGACAGTCTAACAACAAATTTGCAATGTGGTTTAATATAGACAAAAAAAAGACTGCCCATAAGACAGTCTTTTAATTTTACAATTTGCCTTTTTAGACAAAATATATATTCTATTATAAAAAGATAAATTTACCTCTTTGACCACAACTTGCTTTTCCGTAGTAACCAATACCCCAATTTAATTCAAAAACTAATCCTGCGAATACTGGAGCACCTTTTTGATAGCCATCTCCATAAACATTACTCCCACTAAACACAGGTGCATTGCTTGCAGTTGCATTAGTTTCGTTTTGGAAATCAGAGAAACCATATTCAATTCTCAAACCAAAAATACCACTAAATCTTCCGTCATTTCCAATCACATAAGTACCAAAACCCAATACTGCAGAATATCCATTTTGAAAGGATTCTGTGGCATCAATTTCTGCTCCAGTTGTAAAGTCATTATTCGTTGCGCTATTTACAAACGATAATTTTGGACCAATTTCAATGTATCCTCTATATCTACTTGATCTATATAATAGATACAAATCTAAAGCTGAGATTGTGGTTTCTACATTGCTCGCATCTCCAGATCTTTCAAACTTTGATGTTGTTGACATTCTCATGACATCTATGGTAAAGCCATTTGATTCTATATTAATTCCTAGTTTCCCTCCAAAAGAAAGTGCTGATCCTACGTCATAGTTCCAATCTGGACTATCAGAAACTGCCGAATTTATTAATCCTGCGGCACCGTATTGAACCTTAAGACCTGTATCAAACCATACACCTTGTGCTGTCATCCCAAGACTAAAAAGGCTTAATAGTAATAGTTGAATTATTTTCATTTTGTTTAATTTTGATGCAAGTTATTACAAATATTTTATATATAAAAAATGACCATAGTTTAATATCATTTTTTAGGTCTCAGTCCATGCGTTATTTGTCTAAAAAACGTCTTTGGAAAACTGCTTAAAGACGGAAATCCAAGTTTTATATCCTTACCATTATAAGGAATATAGGCAGTGTTAAATATGAAATCCCAAATTGCTAACGACAATCCAAAATTAACACCATATCTATGTTCGTCCGGAATATCTTTTGCATGATGCCAAATATGCATTTCTGGGTGATTGAATAAATATTTCATTATAGGACCTAATATTAATACTCCTGCAATAACACCTAATAGTAAGACCAGTATTTGGTGCATAATCGTTGCCTCAGGTAGGAGATTTATTTCAAAATAGGAAAAAGCAATTGGTATTGAGATTAGAAAACCAAGAATTCCTCCTGTTACAAATTTACTTACAGAAATATTAGAATGGTTATAATGACCGACTGCTAAAGTAAATATGTGGATTATAAAAAAGTCATACAATCCAATACCTAAAAGAGCCAAAGGAATATATTCTAATGTTCGATAGACCACATTTTCCATCCAATGGTATCTCAGATGCGCTGCAAATCCCATTTCTTCTACAGAGTGGTGAACTTTGTGAAATTCCCACAACCTTGGAGAATAATGCAGTAGCCTATGTATCCACCATTGGACAAAATCTCTTACTAAGAATCCAATGAGGAGTATAGACCACAATGGTAATGTATTTAAAGGGTTTGATTGTTGAAGGTCAAAACCGCCAGAAATATTTCTAATAGTGTCATTAAATAAATTGACGACAACTTCGGAAGCGGCATTGTAAATAATCAAAGAAAAAAGAAAAAAGTTGAAAAACATATAAAATGTATCCAACCAGAAATCTTTTCTAAAAATCGCTTGATTTTTTCTCCACGGATTTCTGACTTCTAATCCAAAAAAGAACAATGACACGATTATTAACCAGTAAAAGTAATTCTGTAATCCTGGATTAGTTATTTCATTCCATAGATAATTTGCATAACCTTTATAGCCATTGATAAATAAATCTAAATAGTTACTCATTTAATGCTTTATTAAATTTTTCAAAACCACCATCTATATTGTAAGCAGATTTAAAACCATTTTGTTGCATCAATTTGGTTGTTTTGCCGCTCCTTCCTCCAGATCTGCAATAGACTAAGTAAGATTTATTTTTATCCAATTTTTGGAGGTCGGCTTCAAAGGTTTCTGATTTAAAATCTAGTTCTGTTGCATTAGTGATTTTTCCTTCAGAGATTTCTTCTGGAGTACGGACATCTAAAATGGTGTATTTTGATGTATTATTTTCGAGCAATTTAGCAGCCTGTTCAGGAGTTATGTCAGAGAATGGAGATACTGGAGTATTGGCATTTGTCTCGTTGTTTTGTTTACAAGACAAAGTTACAATAAGGGCAAAGCCTAAATATGCAATGTATTTCATGTTTTTGATTGTGAAAATAAGGAAATTTTGAATGAATATTTG
>JAHDBF010000036.1:0-7288 GCA_020630525.1 Saprospiraceae bacterium | reverse complement strand
TTTTGATTGTGAAAATAAGGAAATTTTGAATGAATATTTGCTTAGGCTTAATCTACAGAAGATTCAAGTATCAAGTATTCATGTGGTCTAAAAATAATGTAATATATAGCCATAAGAGGATTGGTGCATCTAAGCGCAAATTGTTTGTTTTCATTTGCATTTATTTCGATTGTCATTTTTTTTGAGCTACACCAATCTATTTGAGCATATACCTCATGTTTGCCTTTTTCTACGTTAATTACGCTTTTTTCACCTTCTTTAATTTTGCCTACCAGCTTATTATCTATGTAAATCTTTATTTTTCTGAATTTATTTGCAAATGCAATTTCTCTATTAATTGTTATTTGGGTCATTTTTGATATTTTATTATTTAAAAAATAACGGACTTATGTACAAGATAAGGAATTAATAAATATTGCTTAGAAATTTAGACATATATCTTAATTGCCGATCACATCTCCCATATCAAATATTCCTTTTTTATTAACTAACCACTTGGCTGCGACTAATGCACCTTGACTAAATGCTTTTCGATCCGTGGCTTCATGACGAAACTCGATTTTATCCAAAGCACTGGTATATTTTACTGTATGAATGCCTTTGATATTGCCTTCTCGGATTGCTTCGATATTAAGACTTTTAGGTTTTTGATCAGGACTTAAATGCCAACTTTTATACTTATCATTCTGAACGATAATTTGTTCTGCAATACTAATCGCAGTCCCACTAGGTGCATCGAGTTTTTGTGTATGATGGATTTCCTCAATTTGGCAATCATAGTTATATTGATTCATAATTTTTGCAAGGGTTTGATTAATTTGGAAAAAAATATTCATTCCGATGCTAAAATTTGATGCATATAAAAATGCATTATCATTATCAACAAAAGCCTTACAAACTTTTTTATAATCTTCTAGCCAGCCAGTAGTGCCAGAAATAGTCGGGGTGCCAGATTCGGCACACATGAGTAATAATGATGCAGCTACTTCGGGACGAGTGAAGTCAATTATTATGTCAGCTTTACTAAGTTTTTCTGACGTTATCTCTGTCATCCTTTTACTATCGAAAATGTCGATGATTTCAGATGTGTTATCTTGAGAAACTAGATGCTCAATGCTTTTTCCCATTTTTCCGTAGCCTAATAAAATTATTTTCATTGGACGATGTTGACTTATGCAATTATATAATGCTTCAAAAGTAAGACTCTAAAATTTTATATTATTGATTATTAGTAAGTTTTATATATGTTCTTTTTAAATGTGAAAAATAGATTGGCAATTTATTCGTGATAATCGGCGTGAAGGGTTATTTTTATCCACTTAATTGATCTATTCTATGTCTGAAAAAGATTTACCAAATAAGGAAAACGAAGGGTGGTTTAAGCGTTTTAAACATGGCATCCAGACTGCTACTAAGTTTAAAAAGGATACCCCTGATGGCCTATGGACCAAATGTAAAAAATGTGGTGAAATCGCTACTCAGAAAGAATTAAAAGCCAATCTTTATCTCTGTCCTCATTGTGATAATCACTCTAGAATTGGGTCTGCAGAATATTTTGAAATTATTTTTGATGGAAAATATGAATTACTTCATGAAGACATAGTGTCAAAAGACTTTTTAAATTGGTCGGATTTAAAACCTTACGAAGAAAGATTAGAAAAGGCGAAAAGCCGCACAGGCTTAAAAGATGCCATCACTGTTGCAAAGGGAAAGGTGGCACGTAAGGACTTAATTATTGCAGCTATGGATTTTAGCTTTATCGGTGGGTCAATGGGTTCTGTAGTTGGCGAGAAAATTTCTCGTGCGATCGATACTAGTATTTCGTTGAGCATACCGTTTATGATTATTTCTAAATCTGGAGGTGCAAGAATGATGGAATCTGCTTTTTCGCTGATGCAGATGGCAAAGACATCAACAAAATTGGCTCAATTATCTAGAAATAAGATCCCATATTTTAGTTTTTTAACAGACCCAACTACAGGTGGTGTTACTGCCTCATTTGCAATGTTGGGAGATATAAATTTTTCGGAACCTGGAGCATTGATCGGATTTGCCGGACCAAGGGTTATTAAGGAGACCATCAAAAGAGATTTGCCAGAAGGATTCCAACGTTCTGAATTTTTACTAGACCATGGATTTCTTGATTTTATCGTTCATAGAAAAACCCTTAAGGAAAAGATCGCAGATTTATTGTTTATATTTTCGATTAGTCAGGAAGATCAGTCTTAGACATTTTGAAAAATATAAATTGCTTTTCAAATGGATCCATGTGCGGTAACATTTCTGAAAGCATATTCCAGCCGTACACATTTATGTATTCTAATATATTGTCTTTCCTTTCCATCAGCGATTGATCTGGGAAAATAGATTGATGTATATTTTCTATTCTATTAATGTTAGTTTCTTCTTGTTTCTTTGCTGCTTTCTTTATTCTAGAAGCAACATTTGATAAAATTTTATTGGCTTTTGCACCTTCTGCTAATACTGCTTGTCGGAGACTTGGGTCGATATCAGCAGCACGTTCTGATAATTGATCAAATATGTTTGACAAAGCTTTTTCCTCTTCTATGATTGATAAATCATGGGGACTATATTCTTGCAAGTAAGCATTTATTAAACTGTTTTGCTCCTGGAAAAGTACAGGTATATCAATATCTAATTTTTCAATTTTATTCAATAAATGATGAGGAATTATCGCTGCAGAACATCTTCTCAAGAGCATTGGAAAAGGTATATTATAATACTCAAATTGTGCTTTCCGTTCCAACCAATAGGCAATTTCTCCACCGCCACCCACGTAGGCTAAATTTGGTAATACCAATTCTTGAAACAATGGTCTTAAGATAACATTTGGAGAAAATCGATCAGGGTAATCCGCCAATTCCTTCAAGATTTCTTCTTGTGTAAAGACAATCTCGGAATCCACAATATGATAAATTCCATCCTTTAACTCTATTCTTAATCGTTGGTTTTTAGTTCTGTAAAAAAGATTAATTTCGCGCACATGCGTTTGTGCTTTCCATGATTTTTCTGATAATTTACTTTGAGTCTTACTGACTAGTTTGTAGGAACTGGCATTCAATAATTCATTTTTCATGATGTTGGCAAATTGGGACTTGAGACGATGGTCGTCCATGTTTAATACCAGCAATCCCATTTTTCTAAAAACGCTGTGCGTCAAGTCCAATGCAAATTGACCATAATTATTTGCGCTTTCGGCAAGTGGTATGGAAACTTCTTTTAGCCACTTCGCGCCAATATTCTGTATGCCTAATTTTTCTGAAACAGATTCAATAATTTCTTTTAATCCTTGTGTACTTAATTTTCCAACCGAACCACCAATAAACTCTTCATTATTCCATTCAAATTTTTGTTTAAATAATCTGAGGTGATTCATTTCTTCAAAATCATGATCTTCTCCTCCTGAGATAAACATTGGAATGAAATTAAAAGAGGGATGTTTTTCTTTGAGATTTTGACAAACGTTAATCGCACTTAGGATTTTAAAGATGTAATACAATGGACCAAATAGGAGGGTAGGTTGATGTGCGGTAACAATGGTAAAGGTATTTTCATGCCTTAATAATGCTATAGATTTTTGTTGGATTTCTGTTTCATTTCTTTCAGAATATTGATCTTGTAATACTTCGACCAACAACTGTCGATCTTGAGATTGGGATTTTTTCTCCTTGATAATTTCTTCAAAAGCACTTATATCTGGTTTCCATTTATAAAAATCTTGAAGCAGATCTATTTGGTTAATATATGCCAGATCTCGTTTTGAGATATATGGAATTCGATCAAAAGAATATTTTTCTACTTGCATTTATCTGTAAAAGCATTTTGGACTGTAAAATTAGTTTTTATTTTTGTTGAAGTGGTATCATATTTACTAAATAGATTTTTCTCTGGTGTTCTGTCTTTGACAACTTTGGTAGTCATCATTGCATCAATAATTTATATCTCTCCGGTAGATCCAGCAACGCTTAGTTTCGGTCAGCAGATGAATCAAACAATGCTAGAAGAAAAGCGGAAAGAGTTGTTGTTAGATAAGCCAATCTCAACACAAGTAGCCAGTTATCTAAATGACCTTTCTCCTATATCGGTATATAAAAAACAAGTGTCTCAAAAGAAAGATTTAAAAGGATGGTCCATTTTTTCGATTGGTGAATCAGCTATATGGATAAAACTCCCATATTTCAGGAAGTCGTTTCAAACAGGAGATTCCGTATGGAGTATGGTTATCGCTGCATTACCCAATACTTTAATATTGGCATTTATCGCAATTTTATTAGCGACTATAATTGGCGTTTTCTTCGGTGTAATTGCTGCTTTGAACAGAGGAACTTGGATCGATGGTGCAATAGTTGGTTTAAGTACATTGGGATATTCTGTGCCAAGTTATGTTAGCGCGATCATATTCAGTTTATTGTTTGGATTTGTTTGGAGAGAATATACTGGATTGGGCATGCAGGGCTCATTAATCACTTTAAATGATATTGGTGATGAAGTGATACAATGGAAAAACATTATCCTTCCTTCACTGGCTCTCGGTGTACGACCTGTCGCTGTGATTACACAAATATGCAGAACTACTATGATTGATATATTAGGTCAATCATTTGTACTGACGGCAAGATCTAAGGGATTGACAAATTTTCAAGTCATTAAAAACCATGTATTTAAAAATATATTAAATCCCTTATTGACTAGTATTTCGGGTTGGTTTGCTGCTTTACTGGCAGGTGCTTTTTTTGTAGAAAGTATATTTAATTACAATGGAATGGGATTATTAACAGTAAATGCATTGATAAATTACGACACACCATTATTGTTGGGATGTATTGTTGTGATAGCTACTTTATTTATCATTATGAATATTTTACTGGATTTTGCCTATCAATGGATTGATCCACGAGTACGTATAAAAAAATAAAGAGCTAAGATCTTTATCTTAGCTCTATTACTTTAAATTTAGGCAATTAAAAAATGTAGGAATTTTTAGAACGAAATTCCGACAGTGATCTTAAGGTCTCTAGGAGATTGTTTAAAGCCATTTTTGTGATTATTCCCGAATGTGAAATGATCACCAAGCTCTGCAAAAGTCCTAATGTATCTTAGATCTACACTTAAGATACCGATGGTTACCCCAAACGCTGCTTGACTACCTAAAATAATTTTTTCTTGGTCAGAATTAAAACCATCAACAGTTGGTAATTCTGATGTTGTATTCAAATTGTAAGATACTATTGGTCCAGCTCCTAGTCTAAAAATCTTATACTTACCACCAGCAAGAATAGGGATTTCAAGGTTAGAATACTGCTCAAAGTATGTATTGGTATTTGCTCTATAATCGCCAAAACCTTCTAGATCGTAATATGCAGAACTGTGACTATAGTTTAACCCAAATTCGATAAATGCATAATCAGTGCCTGTTTCTGCAAATAATCCTGCCGAATATGTTCTAGTATTACCTAGATAATTTAATCTATAATTAATCTCATCTGTCTTCATAGAGATTAATACTTCTTCTGGAGATACTGCGCTTGTTCCAAGTCCAAGTCTGATCCCCGTACTCCATTGTGCATTCACAGCACTAAATAAAAATAGTCCTATGACTAAACTCAACACCTTTTTCATAATTTCTTTTTAAATTGTACTTACTTAAGACGGATTAATAACTGAAACGTCCACTATTTTGTTTTGTGGTCTACAGATTATCTTTGTTGATGGTAATTTTAAATTTTGCAAAACGTAAAATGACAATATTTTATTTTAAATGTTAGGATTTTTCTAATATGTGAATATCGCCAGTTGATTAAACGATGCAGAATAATTTTTTTTCATTGAATTATTAATTCTTTTAAGAATTGTAAACTACTTTACGAAATAATTAAAAACAGACCATAAAATGAGTGTTGATCGATACCAATTAAGAGGCGTTTCTGCGGATAAACAAGATGTCCATGAGGCAATAAAAGACATGGATAAGGGACTTTTCCCAAATGCATTTTGTAAAGTTTTGCCTGATATTGTGGGAAATGATAGTAATTATGTAAACATCATGCATGCAGATACTGCAGGTACTAAAACAAGCTTGGCGTATATATATTGGAAAGAGACTGGAGATTTATCCGTTTGGGAAGGGGTTGTGCAAGATGCATTGGTCATGAATATAGATGATATGGCTTGCGTCGGTTGTTTGCAAGACATTATTATATCTTCCACTGTAGGAAGAAATGGAAGTATCATACCTAAACAAGTAGTGAGTGCTGTAATTCAAGGTGCGCAGAAATTTATAGCTAGCATGGATTCTCACGGTATTAAAATGCATCATTCTGGTGGAGAAACAGCTGATGTCGGTGATATCGTGCGTACAATAGATATAGGTTTTACGACTTTTGGACGAATACAAAAAGAAAATCTTATCATAAATGACATTAAACCTGGAAATGTTATCGTAGGCTTTGCATCGCATGGTAAAGCAACTTACGAAAATGAGTACAATGGAGGTATGGGCAGCAATGGATTAACTTCTGCAAGACACGATGTTTTTGGAAGAATTTATGCAGAAAAATATCCTGAAAGTTTTAATCCTAATATCCCAATGGAAGTTGTTTATTCTGGCTCTAGGAAATTAACAGATACCATAGATATAAATGGAGAATTAATATCTATAGGAAAACTTGTATTGTCACCTACACGCACTTATTTACCGATATTAAATAAACTATTGAGTGAAAAAGCCATTAAAAACTCAATCAGTGGTATGATCCATTGCTCAGGTGGTGCGCAGACTAAGGTGCTAAAATTTATTGATGGAGTTCATGTCATAAAAGACAATATGTTTGATATTCCTCCGCTATTCTCATTGATTCAATCGGAATCTAATACGGAATGGCGAGAAATGTATAAGGTTTTTAATATGGGACATAGACTAGAAATTTATTGCGATGAAAGTCAAGCTCAAGCAATTATAGATATTTCAAAAAGCTTTAACGTTGATGCACAAATAATTGGCAGGGTAGAGGCAGCAACACAAGCAAGCGTGACTGTAAAATCAGCTTATGGAGAATACAATTATGCTGAATAAACGCATTAAAAAGATAAGATGATTTTATTAAAATTTTACTCATGTTTTAAAGGCATTTAATGGTATAGTTACTGTAAATAAATGGAACGCTTTTAAAACAATCTGACTCAATTTATTGAGTATTCCTCATTATCATAAGGAATTATTTAATTACTTTTACTACTGATCAGAATTATATTGTCATGAAGATTATTG
>JAHDBF010000202.1 GCA_020630525.1 Saprospiraceae bacterium | reverse complement strand
TTGCTACATCTATTGAAGGCATAGCATCACCACGTTCCTACTTCCCCACCATAACTTGAGAAATTCCAGTTTGATAAGCAAGCTCTGCTTAAAACCAACTTCTTTCTTTATCGTAAATCAGCTATAACCTTACCTACTTTCAAATAAATTTTAATAAAATAATTTACGGTTTTCTCTTAGCTTCAAAATCTAAAGAGGCACTATTTACACAGTAACGTAATCCTGTAGGTGCTGGACCATCATCAAAAACATGACCAAGATGCCCATCACATCGTCCACACAATATTTCTGTCCGTGCATACCCAATGTGATAGTCCGTATCAGTAGCCACATTTCCTTCTTTGATAATTTCAAAAAAACTTGGCCATCCTGTACCAGATTTAAATTTTGATTCAGATCCAAATAAAGGCAAACCGCATCCTCGACATACATATACACCTTCAGAATTATTATCTAGTAAATCTCCAGTGAACGATCTTTCTGTACCCTTCTCTCTAAGCACATAATATTCACTTTCGGAAAGTATATTTTTCCACTCTTCATCAGTTTTTACAACTTTATCTCCCTTGAATGTATTTACATAAGTATTCTGCTTTTTAGTAGTATCAGAAGCAATTGTTTTTGAATTTGCATTACAAGAGATAAGTGGCAAAAAAAGTAATAAATACAATATTGATTCGATATTTTTCATTTGAGATTTATTTTTATTAGATATGCTGATTAGCTAAAATGTCTTGTATCTTCTCTCTGCGCCATTTTGATAATTTTAATCATAGACCTAACCATTGTCATAAGGATTAGATACCCAAAACTGAATATCATCAATATCCATTTGAAAGTACCTGCTTCATTCATGGTCATTCCAGAAAATAAAAATGCCAAGCCGCAACCGCCAAATAACACTAAAGCAAAACTTGGAATTGAAAACTTCCAATAATAATTTAAGTCCTCATAAGCAATGGTAAAAACTGCATTCATCATGGCAAAAAATAAAATCAAAGCAGCCGTAATCTCCCAATAAATTTTTGGATTACTTCCAGATTCGGAACCTTCGGAAAATGATTTATATATCAAATCTATCAGCAACATCGCAACTAGAGCAAAAGCAGCTTGCTTTAGCGGATGTAATTTTCGTTTAAAAATAGATGTTGACATTTATAAATACTTGTAATAAAATGACTTATTTTTCTTCGGGAAATTTGACAGTTTTGCTCATGATAAAACTAATTCCCAGAGAAATTACTATACAATAGATAAATTCTTTAACACCAAAATAACCGCTGGAAGATGATTTTGTAATGAGTCCCCAATACAAAATAGTTATAAGCATAAAGCAAAATAAGAAGGCTATAAAATGTTGTTTAAAATTCATGTAATGTATTGCTAACAAATCAATAATGGATTAGTTTAATTTTTTTTATCCAGTAACCAACCAATATTTATATCAGATCAGCATACAGGTCATAATCTGTTGATTCATGGATCTTCACTTTTACAAAATCTCCAACCCTACAAAAATATTTCTTCGCATCAATCAACACTTCATTATCGATCTCCGGAGAATCAAATTCAGTTCTCGCCACAAAATATTGCCCCTCTTTCCGATCCACCAAAACACGATATTCTTGACCAACCATCGCTTCATTTAGTTCTTCAGAAATTTCTCTTTGGATTGCCATTAAGCGATTTGCACGGTCTTGTTTTAATTCATCAGAAACATCATCTTCTAATTCATGTGCAGAAGTATTTTCTTCATGAGAATATTTAAATACGCCCAATCGATCAAAGCGCATTTTCTTGACAAAATCACATAAATATTCAAAGTCTTCTTCCGTTTCTCCAGGAAATCCAACCAACATAGTCGTACGCATTCTTATGTTTGGATTGATCTCTTTTATCTTATTTATCAAGTCAATTTGTTCATCATTTGAGATCTGTCTTCTCATCGCAGTAAGCATGTCATTACTGGCATGTTGCAAAGGGATATCCAAGTAATTACACACTTTTGGTTCCGCAGCCATCGTCTCAATAATCTCAATCGGAAACTTACTTGGGTATGCATAATGCAATCTTATCCATTCGATACCATCTACTTTAGCAAGTGCTTGTAGCAATTCTGGCAATTTTCTGGTTTTATAAATGTCTAAACCATAATATGTCAATTCTTGAGCGATAAGTAACAGTTCTTTTACTCCTCGCTTTGCTAAATTTTCTGCCTCCTTTACTAAGTCTTCGATAGATCTAGAAATATGCTTTCCACGCATCAATGGAATTGCGCAAAAACTGCATGTCCGATTGCAACCTTCAGATATCTTGAGATATGCATAATGCATTGGAGTCGTCGTTACACGCTCTCCTATCAATTCGTGCTTATAATCTGCATCAAGCTTCGCCAATAATCCTGGCAATTCTAAAGTGCCAAAAAAAGCATCTACCTCAGGAATTTCTTCTTCGAGATCGTCTTTATAGCGCTGAGATAAGCATCCTGTCACATATAGCTTTTCCAGTCTTCCTTCTCTTTTGGCATCTGCAAACTCAAGAATGGTATTTATAGATTCTTCTTTTGCGAGATCGATAAATCCGCAAGTATTAACAATAACCACATTAGAATCATCAAATTCATCGTGCTTTACTTCAAAGTCATTTGCGTTGAGTTGAGTAATGAGATTTTCAGAATCAACGAGGTTTTTTGAGCACCCCAACGTAATTACTGACACTTTATCCTTTGCTAACTTTTTTGTTTTCATATCTTGTCGTACACTAAGCGGTTAAAAATACGTTTAAATTCTATCAATTAACAAACATTTCGATGATGAAACATCTTTGTACGCTTGTCTTTATGGTTTTCTGCATTTGTGCTACAAATGCCCAATTTGCTATTTCAACAAAATATAATGCAAATTCATACAACCAATGGGACGAAGTTCTTGGTTTTACCAATACCAATGACAGTAAATTTATGGAAAATGGATACGAATTAGGCTTAAGTTATTGGTTTAGACTAAAGAAAAAAAGACTAGAATTTTATCCAGAAGTATTTTATTCTACCCAAAAAACCCAACCGATTGCTACAGATTATGGACTAGATCGAACATTTGATATGACAGGATTTGGGTTTCAATTTAATACACAGATTTATCCATTAGATTTTGATGGAGATTGCAATTGTCCGACATTTTCTAAAGATGGAGATTTTATTCAAAAAGGATTTTTCATTGGTGTTAGTCCTGGGGTTGCAAGTTTTAGTTTGGAAAGACAAGATATGGAAGAAACTGTTTCTCAGAATCAGCTTGCATTCAGAATTGGGGCATACATGGGATTAGATATTGGTATTAATAAATGGATAACAATCAGTCCAATCATACAGTTGAATTATGTACCAGCAATAGAATGGGAAGGTCTATTAAACGAGATAACACTCAATAAACCATTGGTTGACGAAACAAGCAATGGAGTCATTATTCAACCTGGATTGAGATTTACATTTAGACCAGACTTTTTACGAGAACAACGTAGAATGTTTAGATAAATAATGAAAAGGGCTTTAAAATTTATTGTAATTTTTCTCATAACAATTGCTTTAATATTTCATTTTTTATTACCAAGATTTATTATTGAGATTAATAATCCAATACTCAGTACAGCCAGAAAAATAGTAGGTAAAACTCAATATGAAAATCGCCAAGAATCCAAGTTACTACGCTATGATTACATTGGTTATGAAGGTATAAAATGTGTAGCGTATATCAATACCGTTCCAGACAGTATTAGAAAAGGGACAGTAATCCTTGTTCATGGTATAAGTGCCAATCATTTTCAGTTTGAACCAGTTTCCGATTTATTAACCAAGCATCATTATCAAACCATTTCACTTGATCTAAGAGCACATGGACTCAGTGAAGGCAAGTTTTGCACGTTTGGGGCAAAAGAGAAAATGGATATTTCATTATTGATAGATGATTTAAAAAGAAAAAATCTCATATCAAATAATTTAGGGATTTGGGGGTTATCTCTAGGTGCGGCTGTAAGCCTTCAGTCATTGGCTTATGACGAGAGGTTTAAGTTTGGAATCATAGAAAGTACCTTTACTGATTTCCCAAAAATTGTCACAGACTATATGCAAGATTATACAGGCATACATAACGAGGCACTAGGAAACTACATGGCTAATCGTGCTTCTACAATTGCAAATTTTAATATTAATGATGCAAGTCCTGGAAAGATCTGTTCTCAGATTATTCAACCGATCCTGATGGTTCATGGAGATGCAGATACTAAGATTATTGATGATTATGGCAAGGCCAATTTTGAACTACTCTCAAGTGAGAACAAGACTTTTGAAACCATACATGGTGCTGGCCATGTTAACCTCTGGGAAGTAGGTGGTGAGGCATATTTTGATTTGGTTTTGGGGTTTATT
>JAHDBF010000035.1 GCA_020630525.1 Saprospiraceae bacterium | reverse complement strand
AAACCATCAATTGTCCAAGACAATTCTTCTATATGTTGACCAAATGGATAATAACTGGTTTTGGAGAGTATTTCAGCATTGTAGTCTTGTTGATTATCGGCTGTTTTCCTTCCAGTAAAATTACTTAATACATTACCTAAGTGATTGGTGATTTCGTAATTTCTTGCGGTGTAATCCGCAAAAAATTGGGTTGGATTGAGCCCTTGATCAAGGACGCCTCTTTGGATTCCAAGTCTAGATGATCCATAAAGGTGTACTTCGCTACGGACTAAATCTCGTAATGGAATAGGTTGGTCAGAATTAGGGTTGTATACTTGTGGTGTTAAATCGTTAGCATATACTGCAATGGTGTTGCCTTGTGAATCTCTCAGATATATAGATTCTTGTCCATTGTTAATTTTGGATACCCGATTACCAGCTGCATCATAACTAAATTGGGTATTGGTGCCAGTATTGCTATTTGTTACTGAGGTTACTTTATTATAAACATCCCAGGATATGGTCGCACCATGAGAATCTGTAAGATTTCCTATTGCATCATAATCATATAGTAGATTATTCGTGATTCCTATTTGGTTGTTACCAACTTCTGATACTCCATTAAGTATATTAGGCTGTATGGTACTTCCGTCATTAATGTCATATACTAGTTGATCAATTTGGGTAGATTCGTTATGTCTATTTAATGATCTGATGTTTCCATCTTCATCGTAGGTATAATCCGTTGCAAAAGCATTTTGATATGCCAAGTTTGCCATCCCTGGTTCATCTTCTACATTTAAAAATCCGATAGGTTTATAATCTTCCATATTATAATGCAATGCAAAATTACTTAAGTTGAAAGATACAAAACTATTTTGAGTAATTAAATTAGGTATTCCGACATTCCCAACATCAGCTAAAATACTTTCTCCAGAAGTACAGATCGACAGATTCTCATAATTAATCCACCCTTGTAAAGGCTTCTGAATATCTCCCCAAAAAATTATTATATGAACCAGATTTATTGAAAAATCCAGTTCTATAACCAAAAAAAATTGTTGTTTCTTCCTGTTATATTAACAACAAGAGCTACCATAAGCTTCACCAATGCTCTTTATTTTCTTACCAACATCAGCTTGGGATAGTTGGAATTTTGAAGGAAATGATGTAACAGACACCAATGTTATCGGCACCGCAAATGATAAATTTTTTAAAGTAGTTGTAAAATGCAGTCAAAAGAATTGAAGTAGAAACCGATGGAAGAATTGTTCCCTTCTTTGAATGAGAAGCTAATAATTTTATTATTGGATATAACAGTGGAAAAACTGGCATGTCGGTTGAAATAACAATTATATTAGTAAAGAACCAGGGGTTGAATAACCAAAGAGCCTGAACCGTTTTCTGCTTTTAATTTAGTAGTAGCAACTTTAGTGAAATTGATTTTTTTTACAAAACTTCACTCCTCATAACAACCAACAATCTCTGCTATGAAACTACAACCCAACAGTGCATCAAAATCAGGGTTTAAATCAATATGTTCTTCTGCTTTAAAATGTACTGAGCTCATATTAGTTACGTTACCAGATGAAATTATTGTGTTATTTTGGTAAGTGCCATTGGGGATAACTGATTGGTTGTAGGTGTTTGTATCTGAGTAATAACAATATCCACAATCAACACATGATTCAAAAGCATTTAAAGTTACATTTGGACTTATATTATAATACTTGTCTTCAATGCCTGATGGCCACCTGATGATAAGTGAATCAATTAAATTACTATTGGAAACTCCAAAGTGGATTTGATTACTATTTTGAGATAAATATCCTTGTCCACATGTAGTAAATCTTACTTGTTGTTGATTTCCTTTATATAACTCTATCCAGCTCCCAATACCATTTTTGTTACTAATGTTTCCGTGCAATTTGATTTTAATATAAGATCTATTATTTGCAGTTTGGTTTTCATAAACATATATTTTATCATTGCCTTTGGAAGAGTGAACTATGTCGAGGAATCCATCATTATTAATGTCTCCGTAGACATTCGATAAACTTGCTGTAGTGTCATTTGGTAATATTATTTCTGTAAACGTTTCATCTCCATTATTTTTGAAAAACTTATTTTCATTATTTTCATTTGA
The DNA here is from genome assembly GCA_020630525.1 of Saprospiraceae bacterium. GTDB lineage: Bacteria > Bacteroidota > Bacteroidia > Chitinophagales > Saprospiraceae > JAHDBF01. The sequence goes on along the minus strand of JAHDBF010000035.1, from coordinate 24,591 downwards.
GGAAGAGACACTAACATACAAGTCTTCATAAGTGTCATTGTTGAAATCAGCAAAATTTCCTGCCCATGAAGCAGCATTAACTAACGTTCCAGATATAGCAGCAATATCAGAAAATGTGCCATCTCCATTGTTTTTTAATAGAAAATTCCCGTCTGGTAAATTGGTAATATAGATATCTAGATTATGGTCATTGTTAAAATCTCCGATTCCTACATTCATTGCGTCAGCGACAACATTTGAGTTACTTGCCATACTAACATCTTGCCAAGGAATAGTACCATTGTTTTTAAATAACTGATTTTCCCAAAGTTTATCTATTGACACATACAGGTCTACGTCATTGTCGTTGTCGTAGTCAAAAAAAGCCGTTGCTAATCCTGGTCCATAGTTTCCTCCTAAACCAAAATTGTTTGTGACGTTTGTAAATGTAAAATTTCCATTGTTTCTATATAAAATATTATTACAATTGTTGTCACAATAATTTACAAAATACATATCTAAGTCTCCATCAGTATCTATGTCGCATAATGCTGCTGAAGTTCCTTCTGTATTTCCAATGATTATACCACAGGTTGTTGTCATTTCTGTAAAGAATGGAAAACCATCGTTTCGCCATATTCGATTTTGACCATCATGTGAAATTAAAATAAAATCTAAATCACTATCATTGTCTAGATCGGCCCATAGTAATTGTTTATGATTTGCTGCATCATATATGGTTGGGTACACTTGTGTAAAACTTAAGCCACTGTTGTTTTGAAAAAAAAGCAATGGCATTCCATCATCAGTTCCAAAAGTTAAATCATCATAATTGTCATTATTGAAATCAACAAAACTTATTCCGTATCCAAAAGCGGCTGCGCCAGCTGTGGTATTGATTCCTAAAGATTCTGAAACTTCGCTAAATGCTTGACCATTTGTATTTTGATTGCCGATTATGCATATCAGGAATATTAAAATTATTGCGTTGTTCATATTGGGTATTTATCCGAAAGTTAACCCAATTATTTAAAATTTTAATAATTCTATGAGTTAATTAACTTCTACTTCTGCAATTTTTGCCCATTTATTTAGTTGATTTTCAAGTGCCCTTAAGTCCTTTGGAATATCTGCGCTAAAGCTGACTATTTTTCCATTTTTTGGATGTTTGAAGGTTATAGCATAAGCATGTAATGTCTGTCTTGCAAGTAATGGTCTCTCTGTAGATTCTTTTTTGAGATTGAATTTTTTTCTTTTGATACTAGAAATAAAAAATTGCTTATTGTTTCCATATTGTGGATCAATAATTAAAGGGTAACCGAAGTGTTGTAGATGCACTCTAATCTGATGAAGTCTACCTGTTTTAGGATAGCATGCTAATTTAGTGAAAGCGGTCCATTTTTTAAGGGATTTAATTATTGTTTGTGATGGCTTTCCTGATTTACCGATTTTTACTTGACCTTGATGATGAGCAGATTTTTCTATAGGAGCATCTATTGTAGCTTCGTTTATTGGGAGACGGCCTTCCGTATACGCCCAATAACATTTTTCTACTTCTTGATTTTCAAAGGCTTTATTTAGTATTGAATGGGCTTCTGCATTTTTTGCATAAATCATAATCCCTGAAGTAAATTTATCAAGTCTATGTACTACGAATACTTCTTCTCTTGTACTCGCCAAACTAGTAAACAGATCCAAATGTTCATGACCAAATCTATCTGGGATCGAAAGCAGTCCCGCCGATTTATTCACTACTATGATATCTTCATCCTCATGAATTATTTCCCAAGGTTTCTTTTTCATAATTCCGAGAATTTTTTCTTTCTTAATAAATAATATTTTATCAATATACTACCAAAGATTCTTCCTTTGATTGCGGCTTTCCCAATACTTGCTTTTTGAATTAATTTACTATATTCTTTTCTTTTTTTGAGAATTGAATATAAGGAACCATAAATGGAGAAATGCGCTTTTATGATAGCTTTTGTATTGCTCCATTTGCCTTTAAGTAAAAATTGTATTCCTGCCACACCATCTAATATCAAGCGAATAGGGATAAGCCAGATCAATTTTATCACTGATTCGTTTTTTATAAGAGTAGTCAGATTATTTTTAAAATTCAAATAGGTTTTCTTAGGATTGTTATAGTCCAATGATCCACCTCCAAGATGATATACGACAGCGTCGGGATTTACCTTTAACGTATATCCAGCACGTTGCATTCTCCAACATAAGTCAATTTCTTCCATATGCGCAAAATAGCTTTCATCAAATCCTCCCAATTTTTGGAATACAGATTTTCTGATTGCCATTGCTGCACCACTAGTCCAAAATACATCTGTTGTTCCATTATATTGTCCTTGATCTTTTTCTATAGTATCAAAAATCCTTCCCCTACAAAAGGGATAACCCAAGCTATCTATAAATCCACCACCAGCACCTGCATATTCAAAATTGATGTTTTCTTTTGCGGACAAAATTTTTGGCATAACTGCACCAATGCTGTTATTGGAATTGAGCGTTTTTAATATTATTTTATCCCAATCTTTTGTAACTGCTACATCAGAGTTCAGCAGTATGATTTGTTCGTATTCTATTTGTTCAATTCCTTTATTGTATCCTTCTGCAAATCCGTAATTTTTTCTTAGTTCTATAATTTTTATTTCTGGAAAATATTGATTTAATACTTCTATAGATCCATCAGTGCTTGCATTGTCTATTACAATTATTTCTGCATCAGAATTATTGTTTTGATAGAGACTTGGAAGATATTCTTTTAGATATGCTTCGCCATTATAGTTTAATATAGCTATTGCATAGCTACTTTTTTTTTGACTGATTTTAATGTCTTGAAAGCTATTTTGGATAATGTGTTTATCAATTTTTAATTGATTTACCAATGCATTTACATTGTCAAATTTCATTTCTTGGCGAATGAATTCTAATAATTCTAATCTGATTTTTTTTGTATATATGTTTTGATTAAAATCAAAAATATTTACTTCAATTTTTTTAACTAAATTTTTATCAATCGTTGGACGCATACCAATATACGCCATTCCGTTAAATACTTCATCTTCTATGTGCACACGTACTGCGTATACGCCAACTTTCGGAATTAATTTTACTTTACTTGCTATGTCAATATTTGCAGTAGGGAAACCGATTGACTTTCCAATTTTTTGACCATGTACTACTTTTCCCTCTAAAGAATAATTGTAGCCTAAGAGTAAATTTGCAGTTTGTAATTCTCCTTCGATTAGCGCATTTCTTATTTTGGTGGAACTAATTGTGATTGCCTCCAGTTCATGTTTTTCAATTTTTACTAAATCAAATGCGCCTTTTTTCTCATACATTTTTAGTAAATCAAAATCTCCAGCTCGATTTAAACCAAATTTATGATCATAGCCTATCACTACAATTTTGGGTGTAAACTTTTGAATGATAAATTTCTCTACATACTCTTTAGGTGTTTGCTGAGAAAATTCAATTGAAAATTTAACAATGATTAAATTATCGACACCTTGCTCTTCAAAAAGTCTAATTTTTTCCTCTAATTCTGAAAGTAATAGTAGCGATTTGTCTTTTGGGTAAATTATCTCTCTAGGATGTGGATGAAATGTAATAACTATGCTTTCGCCATTGATTTCTTTCGCTAAAGAATTAATCTTAGAAATTAATTTTTTATGCCCAGCATGTAAGCCGTCAAATGTCCCAATGGTTAATACTGCATTTTTAAACTCTGGGAGCTTTTCAATAGAATGATAAACGTTCATGGATTATTATCACAAATTCATTAAATCTTAACAAAAATAAACATAATAGCCATAATTCATGAGTTTGCTTTCATAACTTTGAACAATAATTTTTGTTATAGATTAGGTAATTGGCAAAAACTGAGTAGAGTTTTCAAGTAATCTTTAGCAGAGATTATTATATTCATAGGCAGTGAAGCCCAAATATTTATAATATATATGATAGATAATAATAAGGTAGTTGAAATATTAAGATCAATTCAAGATCCTAGTACAGGACAAGATCTTATAGCTATGAAGATGATTACCGAATTAAGGATTAATGGCAACACAATTGGGTTTAAACTTGGTACCAGTACTAAAGATCAAGAAGTACGGTCAGCTTTATACCAAAAAATTCATGCTGCACTTACGGAAGTTTATCCTGAAGCTAATGTTGATATCCATTTTCTAGATCAAGCCTCTTCTGGAAATCCCCTGCCACAAGTGCAAAATATTATTGCAGTAGGAAGTGGTAAAGGCGGGGTAGGGAAATCTACTGTCGCTGTAAACATCGCCACAAGTCTAAAAAATCAGGGATACACTGTAGGTCTTTTGGATGCAGATTTATACGGACCTTCTATCCCAACAATGCTTGGAATGCAAGGAAGACGACCTAAAGTAGAAAAACTATATGGTCGAAATGTTATAGTTCCATTGGAAAAAGATGGTTTATATATGATTTCTATTGGATTTATCATTGAGCCTGAGCAGGCTGTTGTATTGAGAGGTCCTAGATTGGGAGGAATTATAAAGCAATTTATTAAAGAATGTAAATGGCCAAAGCTTGATTTTTTAATCATTGATTTACCTCCTGGGACTGGAGATATTCAGTTAACAATGGTGCAAACTATCCCGATTTCTGGAGCTGTAATGGTTACTACACCACAGGAAGTTTCTGTTATCGATGCAGTAAAAGCCATGAATATGTTTAGACTGGAAAACATAAATGTGCCGATATTGGGTGTTGTAGAAAATATGTCTTGGTTTACTCCAGCTGAGTTACCGGACAATAAATACAGAATATTTGGTCAAGGAGGTGGAAAGAAATTGGCACAGGAGGGAAATACCATTTTATTGGGACAATTGCCTATTGTAATGTCAATCCGTGAATCTGGAGATAAAGGAATTCCTGCTGTCAATAATGCCAATGAAGAAGCTAAAATTGAATTTGCGAAAATTAGCCAAAACCTAATTAGACAATTGAATATTAGGAATGAAATGCTTGCGCCAACATCAATAGTGCAAATGAACCAATAGATTGTTATCTTTGTATCACAATAGTATAAATGTCAACTGAAGAAAAAACAAAATTAATCGCACAAGCGGACGCAGCTTTAGATCAAGTAAGGCCTCACTTAAAAGTGGATGGCGGAAATGTTGAAGTAGTTGATATTACTGATGATTTTACGGTTAAAGTAAAATGGTTGGGTAATTGTGAGATATGCTCTATGTCTGCCATGACTATGAAAGCTGGAATCGAAGAAACAATTCGTCAAAAAATGCCTCAAGTAAAGTCTGTAGAAGCAATAAATGGTGTAATGTTAAATGGATAGACTTAGACTGGTTTCTCTCATCAAACAAAAACAATCTTATCTTAGTGTGGGCTTGGATACAGATCTAGATAAAATCCCTCCACATTTACTTAATTCACAAGATCCAATATTTGAATTCAATAAAGCCATCATTGATGCAACTCGTGATTTATGTGTTGCCTATAAGCCTAACATTGCTTTCTATGAATGCTATGGTGTAAAAGGGTGGAGTAGTCTCGAAAAAACTATCAACTATATCGGTAAGGATCATTTTATAATTGCTGATGCTAAAAGAGGAGACATTGGAAATACCTCTGCAAGATACGCGAAAACTTTTTTTGAAACATTAAAAGCTGATGCAGTAACGGTATCGCCGTATATGGGTTCTGATTCTGTAAAGCCATTTTTGGGATTTGAAAATAAATGGGTCATATTATTAGCGTTAACTTCTAATCAAGGCTCAGGAGATTTTCAACGGATAGAGTCAAAAGATGCTATTTCATTGTATACAGAGGTAATAAAAACTTCCATGACTTGGGGAACAGATAGTAACCTTATGTATGTTGTTGGAGCGACCCATCCAAATGACTTAGTTGAAATAAGAAAAATCATTCCAAATCACTTTCTTCTTATTCCTGGTGTTGGTGCTCAAGGCGGAAGTTTATCTGCCGTTTCTGACGCTTCGCTGAATGATGATATAGGTATTATTGTAAATTCATCTCGCGGAATAATATATGCCTCTAATGGAGAAGATTTTGCTGATGCTGCTCGGGCTAAAGCAAAAGAGCTACAAAGCGAGATGGCAACAATTTTAAATAATAGGAACTAGTTTTTGATTATGGTTCAAAACCACTACCTTCTAATAATCTGTGACAAATCAAAGTTATAAATTATGAAAAAAAGCATTGTTTTCCTTTTATTATTTTCAACTTTCTTCTCTTGCAAATCAAAACAAAATTTAATTCCACAAGACTTTTCTAAAGAGTCAATTGAAATTAAAAAGGTGATGCAAGCACAAGAGATAGCTTGGAACGATGGAGATATAGAAACCTTCATGTTGGGTTATTGGAAATCCGAAAAAATGACTTTCGCAGGAGCTAAAGGAATTACTTATGGTTGGGAACAAACCTTAAGAAATTATAAAAAAGGTTATCCTGATGTGGATGCAATGGGTCAATTAAAATTTACAGTAACAGAAATTTTCCCTATTTCAGAAAACGCAGCTTATTTGCTTGGGAAGTATGAGTTGTTTGCCAAAGATGGAAATAGTTCTGGATACTTTACACTAGTGTGGAGAAAAATAAATGGAGCATGGAAAATAGTTTCTGATCATACGAGCGGTTAATTCTCGTTTAAACCCTTAAAAACCTCTTTTGTAGAAAGAGAAAAATCTTTTAATACCGTAGATTCAATAAGATCATCTTCTTGGAAAACAGCCTTCCTTTTGTAGCTACCATTTTCTAGCTGATGAACTTGAATCATTTTTTCTAAAGGATACACAATCCAATATTCCAATACTCCAGATTCTTCATAAACTTCATATTTGTTTATTAAGTCTTTCTTAGAAGTGGATGGCGATAAGATTTCAACAATTAGGTCAGGTGCGCCAAAACAACCACGTCGTTTAATAATTGAGGTATCACAAATAACACAAATATCTGGCTGAACAACTGTTGTAGATTTTTCATTTACTTTATTGCCAATTGGAAGAATGACATCAAAAGGCGCAGCAAATACATTGCAATTTTTGTTTTTAAGATAGCCATAAATTTCGCCAAAAATTACAGCACTAACTTTTTGGTGAAAACTCGTAGGAGCAGGAGACATTCTAAATATACGACCTCGGATTAGCTCTACCATTTCATCAAACTGCCAAGTTAGATAATCTGCATAGGTGTATTCTTTTTCGTAAGTTGCTTGCGGTTCTGCGAGTATGATCATTTCATCTTTAGTCATTTTATAAAGATAAAACAAAAATTTTTAAATATCCACTTAGGTTTTTAGGGGATTCTCAATGTATTCTTGAGATTCGATAGCTTTGATCCCTGGGAGTTTTTTTCCTTCTAAAAATTCCAACATTGCGCCTCCGCCTGTAGATACAAAACTTACTTGATCTGCCAATCCAGCTTTATTAATCGCAGCGACACTGTCTCCACCACCGATAAGCGTATACGCTCCTTTAGAAGTAGCCTGCGCAACAGCTTGTGCAACGATGTTTGTACCATTTGCAAACGCATCAAATTCAAATACACCAAGTGGTCCATTCCATAAGATGGTTTGCGATGCTAAAATTTCTTTTGTGTATTCTTCGATCGCCTTTGGTCCGATATCTAGTCCCATCCAGCCATTAGGAATTTCATTGCTTGCTGTAATTTTACTATTTGCAGTAGCAGAAAAACTATCTGCCAAAACAGAATCTTCTGGTAAGAAAAAATCTACATTATTGTTTTTCGCCTTTTGTAAAAGTTCCTTAGCTAAATCTAAATAATCTTCCTCTACCAATGAATCTCCAATATCTCCACCTTGCGCTTTGATAAATGTATAACTCATCCCTCCACCAATTATAATCTTATTAGCAAAATCCAATAGTTTTTCTATCAATTGAATTTTATCTGAAACTTTCGCTCCTCCAAGAATTGCCGTGCATGGTCTTTTGGGACTGTTTAATACTTTTTTTGCACTGGCAATTTCATTTTCCATCAATAAACCAAGAGATCTATTTGCTGGTTTGAAAAACTTTGCTACTGTAACGGTGCTTGCATGTGCTCGGTGTGCTGCTCCGAAAGCATCATTAACATAAACGTCAGCGAGGCTTGCCAATTTCGCTGCCATATCAATATCACCTGATTTTTCTCCTTGATGAAAACGGGTGTTCTCTAGTAATAATACTTCTCCAGGTTTTAAATCTCGTGCTTTTAGGATCGCCTCATCATTTATGCAATCATCCGCAAATTGGATATCAACATTTAACAATTTTCCTAAATGTGATTTTACATGGCGAAGAGAAAATTTCTCTTTATTGATGCTACCATCATCATTCAGCTTTTTCAACGGACGACCAAGATGTGACATCAATATAACAGCAGCACCATTATCCAACAATTGTTTAATAGTTGGTATGGCTTTAAGTATTCTTGTATCATCAGTAATAACTCTCTGAGAATCTAAAGGCACATTAAAGTCAACCCTGACCAATACTTTTTTTGCTGCTACATTTGATATCATATCTATATTTTTTTTGCGATTTGCAATCTGTTTTTTGTTAAAGCATTGCGGTTAAATCTGCTAATCTTGCAGAGTAACCAGCTTCATTATCATACCAACTTACCACTTTTATTAAGTTTCCATTCTTAGAAGTAAGCGATGCATCAAAGATAGAAGAATGTGGATTACTTACAATATCTGAAGAAACAATTGGCGCTTCTGTATACTCCAAAATACCTTTAAGTGCACCTTTGGAATGTTTTTTAAACATCGCATTAACTTGCTTAACACTGACATCTTTTTCTAATACTACAGATAGTTCTACCAATGAACCAGTTATGACAGGTACACGTACCGCCATCGCAATTAATTTTCCTGTAATATTAGGATATACTTTACTTACTGCATTGGCTGCTCCTGTTGAAGTAGGAACGATGTTTACTGCTGCAGCTCTTGCTCTTCTTAAGTCTTTATGAGGCGCATCTTGGATTTTTTGATCGGCAGTGTATGCGTGGATAGTTGTCATGTTCCCAGTTTGTATTCCCCAGTTTTCATCTAAGATTTTTACTAGTGGCGTCAAACAGTTGGTTGTACAAGATGCATTACTTACATACTTATCTTTTGCTGTTAATTCATTCTCGTTAGCACCTAAAACTATTGTTTTAATTCCTTCTGATTTTCCTGGAGCTGAAAGCAATACTTTTTTAGCACCAGCTTTTAAATGCAAGTCCATTTTATCCTTAGTTGTAAAGATTCCAGTGCATTCTAGTACTACATCAACTTTAAGTTTGTTCCAAGGCAATTTTGATGGATCTCTTTCAGTCAGAGAAACAATTTTCTTTCTATTTATTTTGATGAATTCCTCATCGGCAGAGACATTTGCATCATAAATGCCATGTGCAGTATCGTATTTAAATAAGTGTGCAAGGGTAGTATTGTCTGTCAGGTCATTGATGGCAACTACTTCTATTTTTTTATTGTCAAGTAATCTTCTTAAAGTTAATCTTCCAATCCTTCCAAATCCATTAATTGCAATTCTAGTTTTAGCCATTGAGTATATATTATTGTTTCACAAATAAATTTCGAGCCAAATGTAGAGAAATTATCTATAAGAGTAAAGCTCTGATTGTCAATGACTAATAGAATGAAAATTGTTAAAAACACTATTATTTCGTTGAGTGTTTTTTTACTGAAAAGAATTTTGAATAACTATATTCTTACACAATTAAAAGAAGTTAGAGATACCTTCTTGAAAATTTTATTTATTTACAATAAACTTAAAATTAATTTTGGAAAAGTCTGTTATTGGCGGACAATCAGTAAGATTTTCTATTTCTATCAAGGAAAATGAGAGGTCGTCCAAAGCTAAATTATCCTCCAGTAACAATTCGTGAAAGACATACTCAATCTCTACTTCTTCCGAAATTACGGTTAGATTGAAAACAAATTCTCCTTCCCAAATACAGTCAGCTGTACAAGGACATCTACCATCAATAAATTCTTTTGTAATGATTTCTATTCCATCGGGAAGGCAATAGGAGGTATTTTCAGTGAGAGAAAATATAGTTTCATATTCTAATTCTACACATGATGACAAAGATTCTTTTTTTGTGCATGAATAGCTAAAGACTAATAAGAAAATTATAATTAGATTTTTCATAACTCTGTTTTTAGTTCTTATCGAATCGAAAACAAAAACGGTTGGTGGAAATTATAATTTTTTCATGATTAGTTTTATTAAACTATTAACCCTATTGGTATATGGTGGATAAATCATGGTAAAGTCAAGAAAATTTCTCTTTACAACAGACTTAGGATTTGAAAATCCTTCGAATCCTGGTTGACCTAGCGATCTACCCATCCCACTATTGTTAATGCCACCAAATGCTAGATCAGGATTAGAATATCCTAGTAAAAAATCATTGACGACAACGCCTCCTGAACTTGTACTGTCCATTATTTCTTTTTGAAACTTATTAGAGGAACCACATATGTATAACGTCAGCGGCTTTTCTCCTTGATTTACCTTATTTATAATGTCGTTTGTGTTTTGATATGTTGTGATCGGCATTAATGGTCCAAAGATTTCTTCGGAGTATATTTCCATTGATGGATTTATATTATCTAGTAATGTCGGTTCTATAAACAACTTTGATTTATCATGCTTTCCGCCTGACAATACTTTCGCTCCTTTACCGACAGCATCTTCAAGTAGATGCACTATTCTGTCAAAGTGTTTTTGATTAATAATTTTACAATAGTCTCCAGAAGAAGACATGTTTTCTGTATCTCCGTATAGTTTTTTGACATTCAGTTTAAATGCTTCTACGATTTTATCTTTATCATCCTTGTGTACTACAAGATAATCAGGAGCGATACAAGTCTGTCCTGCATTAATACATTTTCCCCAAACCAATCTAGGAACCAGCTTTTTAAAATTTGCTTTTGGTTCGAATATCGCTGGAGATTTACCTCCTAATTCTAACACAACAGATGCCAAGTGATCGGCCGCACTTCTCATTACAATCTTTCCGATGTTTGGACTACCAGTAAAGAAAATATGATGGAACGGCAAGGATAGTAAATGTTGTGAGGCTTCTACGTTGCCTTCTACTACTTTTACATAATCTTCCTTAAATAATTCAGTACACATTTTTTGGATGAATGCTGAAGTGTTGGGCGCCATCTCAGATGGTTTCAGTATGTTCCTATTACCAGCAGCAATAGAATAGAGTAAAGGGGTAATACAAAGATTGAATGGATAATTCCATGGTGCTATAATTAGTGATACACCTTTTGGCTCATACTTGATGTATGATTTTGTCCCAGCTAGAGGCAAACCTGTTTTGGCAGATTTATTTGCCATCCATCTTCTCAGGTTTGATTTTATATGTCTGAGATTAAATAAGACAATACCGATTTCAGTAGCATAACATTCTGACTCTGATTTTCCAAGATCCAATTTTAATGCTTCTAAAAGACCAACAACTTTTTTGTCATCCAATAAAAAATTTTCAATCTTTTTTAATTGAGCAATTCTATCTTTATAACTTAATATTTCCGCATTTTGATATTTCTCCATTTGTTTTTCAAATGAAGTTTGAGCTATACGTTTATCGTAGTTGCTGATATTTACAGACATTGGATTAATTTTGAAAGGACAATAATTTTGTAATCTCTTTATTTACTGCTTCTAAATCTAAGGATTTTTTTTCGTTTTCCCAATTGAATATTTCTGAAAGTAGTTCATTGACTAATGATTTATATTCATGAACAGTTTCAATTCTAAAATACATTCTTCCAGATCTTCTGACCCAAAAGTCAAGACTGCTTGTAATTGCTTCTTGCTTCACACAGTAACTTACTTCCGATTTTAGTAATTCAGGTTCACTTTTAATTCCAGAAATACCAGACAATATTTTATCAGAATTCCGTCCATAATTCGAGACTAAATATTCTGCTTCAAGTTTTGGATTTTTACAGAAAGAAAGCTGTGACGATAGTTTGTCCATGTATTGTAGTACATCCTTATAATCCTTGAAATTGCCACCAATTAATGCAATGTTTTTAGTAGTACTGTTATTTGGAAAATCAATATCCTTATCCAGCAATGCAATAATTTTTTCTGCCATCAATCTATATCCTGTTAATTTTCCTCCAGCGATAGATATCAGCCCATTGTCAGAAATAAATACTTCATCTTTTCTGGACAATTCAGATGGGTCTTTACCTTCTTCATAGATCAGTGGTCGTAATCCTGCCCAACTGGAGATGGCATCATTAGGAGTAATATTGATTTCAGGAAACATATTATTGACACAATCGCATAGATACTTGGCATCTTCTGCATTTGCATAAACAGCATCTATATCTTTGTCATAAAACGTATCAGTGGTGCCTATGTATGTCACACCAAGTCGAGGTATCGCAAAGATCATTCTACCATCAATGGCATCAAAGTAAGTAGAAGTTTTTACAGGTAATTTTTCAAAAGGAACAACTAAGTGAACGCCTTTTGTAAGCACGAGTTTTTTGCCTTTTACTTCTTCGAATGTGCTTCTAATTTTATCGACCCAAGGACCTGCGGCACTCACAACATATTTTGATTTGACGGTATGTTGATTGTCTGTAAGAACATCTGTAAAGCTAAGACCATTTATTTTACCTTCTTTCATTAAAAAGCTGTCAACCTTAGCATAATTTAAAATTGTTGCTCCTTTATCAGTAGCGGTTTTTAGCAGTTCTATGGTTAATCTTGTATCGTCAGTTCTATATTCAGCGTAATAACCTGCGCCATTAATTTCGGCATTGTTCAACAATGGTTCTTTTTCTTTAGCCTGAGCAGTATTATACATCTGCTTTTTATCATCTTTACTTACTTTGGCTAAAAAGTCATACACAATTAATGCAAAATTCGTAGAATGCCACCCTAATGTTCCACCTGGCTTAAAAGGTAAATACATTTTTTCTGGATGCACTAGATATGGTGCAATAGCATGTACAATTGCTCTTTCTCTACCTACATCAGCAACAAGTTTAAATTCAAGTTGTTTGAGGTATCTTAACCCTCCATGAATCAGTTTTGTAGACTTTCCAGACGTACCAGATGCGTAATCTCCTTTGTCTAGCAATAATACTTTCAAGCCTTTAGAAACTGCGTCTAAGCATATGCCTGCTCCGGTAATTCCGCCACCGATGATTGTTAGATCAAAATTTTGAGAAGCAAGTTCAGAAATGGCCTTCTGCCGATTTTTATAAGAGATCAAATGATTATAATTTTGATAATGGAAGAAATTTAGCAAAAAAACTTATTCTTCTTATAAAGAAAAATACGGGTTGAAAGTTCTGCAGAATTTAAATGAATACAGATTAATCATACTCTTTTGGATCAATACGTAGCAAATACATCAGTATAACTCCGCCAAAAGTCATCGCTATTTTCACAAGAAATGCTGGTGTTCTGCCTAGGTAATCTATCCAAGCTAAGAAGGAAAACTTTAACCCGACCATACTTAGTACTATGGAAACAAAGCCTAATACAAACAATAAAAATCCCAATATCTGAAGAAAACTTTTCATTAAAATAATTTGAATTAAATGGCTAACACATTGCTTGGTATATAGTTGAAGCGATTGTATATTGCACGTATGGAAAATTCCAACTCGATCACAAAAATAATAGAATGTCCAAGAGATGCGATGCAAGGCATCAAGGAATTTATTCCGACAGAAAAAAAGATTCGATATATTAATCAACTTTTAGAAGTAGGGTATGATACTATAGATTTTGGAAGCTTTGTATCTCCAAAGGCAATTCCACAAATGGCAGACACTGCTAAAGTCTTAAAAGGGCTTAATTTAGATCAAAATTCCTCCAATCTTCTGGCCATTGTAGCCAATAAAAGAGGCGCGACCGATGCTTGCCAATTCGAAGAAATTAGATATTTGGGTTATCCATTTTCGATTTCTGAGACTTTCCAACGCAGAAATACCAATGCAAGTATAGAAGAATCATTTGATAGAGTAAGACAAATTCATGAGTTAGGAAGTAAGCATAATAAACAATTGGTAGTCTATATTTCAATGGGATTTGGCAATCCTTATGGTGATCCTTGGAATGTAGAAATTTGCCAAAATTGGGTTAATAAATTAACAGAAGAAGGTATTCGGATTTTTGCTCTTTCGGACACAATTGGTGTAGCAACACCAGAAAGCATCACTTATTTGTTTGAAAACCTTATTCCTCCTTATCCTGAAGTTGAGTTTGGCGCACATTTTCACACAAGACCAGACGAATGGCATGAAAAAGTAGACGCTGCCTATAAAGCTGGCTGTAGAAGATTTGACGGAGCGATAAAAGGATATGGCGGTTGCCCAATGGCAAAAGATGACCTTACAGGTAATATGCCTACGGAAAATCTGATGTTCTACTTGGAGGAAAACAAAATATTCCATAAGCACAAGCTATCTTCTTTTCAAAAATCAATGGAATTATCCAATCTTGTCTTCCCGATACATTAAGAAATTCTATATTTAACATTAAGTTTACAGCGCAAAAATATTATCGTTGAATTGGAAAACAGAACAAGGTTTTAAAGAATTATTTTCGGCATATTACAATCCACTTTGTAATTATGCTTTTTCTGTTTTGAAAGACGATTTCTATGCAGAAGATGCTGTCCACGATGTATTAATGAATCTTTGGTCCAAAAGAACATCTATAAATATCAACAAAGAAGCACTAAAATCTTATTTATTTACTAGCACAAAGAATAAAGCCCTACAAATCATTAAAAGTGGTAAGACCAAATTGCAATATGAGGAGGTTTATAGTCAATTAAATGTATTGAATAGGGAGGAATCAAGTCAGCTAGAAGACAACTACATATTTAAAGAAGCCCTCAAGCGTTCTGTGCGACAATTACCAGATAAATGTCGAGAAATCTATTTGATGAGGACTCAAAATGGGCTAACTTACGCGGAAATTGCAGCGCAAAAATCTTTATCCCAAAGAACTGTTGAAAATCAAATGGCAATAGCCATCAAAAAACTAAGAGAAAGTATTAAAAAACAATTGAATTTATATAAATAAAAAATGGATATACAGTCCTTAATATTAAATATTTTCGGTAGTGAAAAATCTAAACTTGAGTTAGAACAGCTCAAGTCGTGGAAAGAAGAATCTGAAGAAAACCTAGCAGCTTATCAAGAAATGATTCAAATTCAAAATGAATCCAAAAATCTTGATACATACAAAGACTTTGACGTTGACAAAGCATACGCCAAGTTTACTAACAGTAAGCCTAAAAGTTCGAATAATCTGCTTAAACTTGCTATCATTCTGTTGTTATTTGCTCTGATTGGGTTATTTGTAAAAAATAAATTTACATCAGAAGCCACAACTCCACAAACATATTTTATTGCTGATTCTGGTGTTATAAACATTGAACTGCAAGACCATTCTAAGATAGATTTGAACAATGGTGCCAGCCTTGAACAGAAATCAGATTTTGAAGGAAATGAAAGAATTGTAGAGCTAAAAGGAGAAGCATTTTTTGATATTGCAAAAGACGCAAAAAGACCTTTTAAAATTGAATTGAGTAATGGCAGAAGTATTGAAGTATTAGGAACTTCTTTTAATGTATTTGACAATGGTGAAAATCTCGAAGTGACAGTTTATTCTGGGAAAGTAGCTTTTAATACTGGTAAAAGAATCATTGTATTAACAAAAGGTGATCGCGTTTCGCGAATAGAGGGTAGTTTTGTTAAGTACCAAAACGATGATGAAAATACTTTAAGTTGGAAGTCCAAAACTTTAGTATTCAAAGATGCAAAACTCGTTGATGTATTTGATGATTTAGCAAAACATTACAATGTCGAGTTTAATGGTATAAAAGAAAATAATTGCAGATTCACATCTAAATTTACAAATGAATCTATAGATCAAGTTTTGGCAGAATTGACTAAAATTGTCGGACTAAAATTCCAAAAGAACGATGCTTTAATTCAAGTGAAAAGCATTTCTTGTGAATGAACTTAATCATTCCATACGTTAGATTTTGTGTATCAATTTCAATTCTCTTTTTATCTGTAAGTACTGTAGCACAAGATATTCTCAATTCATTTTATCAGCACGATAAATCAGTAGAAAATATCAACGAACTCTTAAATGTGCTCGAAGAAAACTATCAAATAACTTTTAGTTATAACTCCCAGGTTTTTCAAGATTATACACTTCCAAATCAAATAACAGCAACAAACTTAAAAGACTTATTTAGCCAACTATTCGACGATCAAGGCATTAAGTACCAAGCTAAAAGTTTCAACAAGATTTTACTTTACGGTCAGAAAAGAACTGATCTTAGAATTTCTGGTGTGGTGAGAGATAAGTACAGTAATGAAAGCATTCCAGGATGTTTTATTTATCTCAAAAATTTGAACAAAGTTATTCAATCTACTGAGGAAGGACATTTTTATATCAGAGCAGAAGACACAGATACATTAAGTTTTGTTATTAATGCATTGGCTTATAAATCAAAGGAAATAGTCGTTACGAAAAATGAATTAGACTTAATTGTTGAGTTAGAATATAAGAGTGATATAGATGCAATAATTATTAGCCCAGATGCAGATTCTCTAGCATTTGAATCTATAATTGACAGTGAATCAAAGTACAATTCCAGTGATTTTGAAAATGCGCAATCTATTTTTGGGCAGATGGAAGCGCTAGAAAAAATTAAACAAATCCCTGGGGTTCACATTGGAAACGAAGCCCAAAATGGATTTATAGTAAAAGGAGGGAGTCCAGATCAGAATCTTATACTACTTGACGGTATGCCTGTATATGAAGCTAGTCATATTGGCGGAGTTTCTTCCATATTTTTGACGCCAGCAATAAAAAGTGTTCGATTAATTTCGACTGGATTTCCATCGCAATATGGAGGAAGATTATCTTCTGTGCTTGATGTGCAAATCAATGAAGGAAATACTAAAGAATTTAAAATAAGTTCTTCATTGGGCGTTTCTGGATTAACAATGCATGCAGAGGGACCAATTCAAAAGGAGAAAACAGCACTTTCACTATCTGGAAGAATAAGTTGGTTAGGAGCATTAGCCACTCCTCTCATTAAAAATACCTTGGATTATCAAGATCCCACTTTAAGATTTTATGATGTTTATGCAAAAGTGCACCATAAGTTTTCTCCGACAAGCAGGATAAATTTTACGTTCTATAAAGGGAATGACAATATAAGTTTAAGTTCAGATAGACTTGATGATTCTAATCCAACAATGACAATTTTAAATAATGATGAAAACAAATTAGATTGGGGAAATGAGGTTTTTTCTGTTCAGTTTACCAATGCTTTAAGCGACAATATTTTCTTATCATGTAATCTTGGTCGGTCAACATATAACTATAGAGGATCAGGGAAATATTTACAAGAATCTCAGTTCTCGACTATAAATTCTACACGCGAAGTGACGTTGCAAAGTTCTTCTATGATTGAAGACTGGAGCTCGAGTTTACATCTAAATATTTATGATTTACCAATTGGGAAATTAAAACTTGGAGCCGGTTTTATTGCTCATGAATTTAATCCATATCTCTATGAAGAGTTATTAATAGATGGAATTAGTGATGGCTCTACCACAACAACCGAATCACCTACTTTGGCTTCTGAATTCTACACTTATATAGAAGACGAAATAAATTTTGCTAATGCGATTATATTGAATATTGGAGTGCATAGCAATACTTACAATTCTTTGGGTTTTGATAATAGCCGATACTTCAATATTCAACCGAGATTTTCTTTTAGGTATATCAAACCAGATCACATTTTAAAATTAAGTGGATCACGAATGGTACAGAATATTCATCTTTTAGTTAACCCAGGTCCAGGTTTACCCTCTGATCTTTGGGTTCCTAGCTCAGCAAATATTCCGCCATCCAAAGCAACAGAGATTTCATTCAATTATAAAAACAAGAAGCTTAATAACCTCGAAATTAATTTTACTTCTTATTTTAAGTTATTGGACAACATCAAAGAGTATCAAGCAACTTCAGATATATATTATGCACTATTGCAAAATGAACCATTACTTTTTTTTATAGATAAAGAAACGGATTGGCGTGATAGGGTAATTGTTGGTGAAGGTAGATCTTATGGTATTGGCATTAATTTGGAATACAATAAGCATAAACATAATTTAAGTTTTTCTTATTTATATTCTAGAGTTTTTCACCGATTTGATGATATTGATGAAGGCGAAGAATTTCCCAGCAGATTCGATAGGAAAAATAATGTGTCATTAAATTATAATTTTAAACTAAATAAGCAATGGCATATTATCTTGTCAGGTGTATTTGGTAATGGATATCGTTTTACCTTGCCCACAGAGACCTTGCCTCCAGATGGAGGTCCGATAAGATGGATTTCTCCTAGTAGGAATAACAGTAAATTGCCTGATTTTCATCATGTTGATCTAAGTATCGTCTACACCAAGAAAATTGGAAAATCTAAACTTGATTTCACTTTTGGAGCATATAATATCTATAATAGATATAATCCATTTTACTCATATATCGCTGAGAATGCGGATAGAAGTATTTCCTTGATACAATTGAGTGTTTTCCCAATAATACCGCGTATTGGAGTCATTTATTCAAATTAATAATTGATATTGGTGGAAATAAGCAAAAATTATATTTAAATCTTTGTGGATGTTAGTATAATAATCTGAAAATTGTTACTTTTAGCAACGATCGCGACTCTATGATTCGTTATGCCAACATATTAATATTTATTTCTTTAATACTTGCATTTTTATCTTGCGTAAAAGAAATAGATTCAAATGCTGAGTTTGAATCAAAATTGTATGTAAATTCCATAATATCTCCTGACACGACAATAAGTGTCTCCGTGTTACATACAGCACCAGTTTTTGGAGATAGACCTACTGAATATTTTGTTGAAGAAGCTGAAGTAACCATCTATGATAGAACAATAGGAGAGCGCATCGAGCTATTTCATACTTCGGAAGGTATATATAAATGTGGAGTTAATGCTAAACCAGGACACAGTTACGAATTACAAGTTTCTGCACCTGGGTTCGAAAGTGTTTATTCTGCAATTGCAGTTCCGATTTTAGATAATTTTGATTTTTTCAATTTTAGTATTGAACAAGATGAAGATATAGCTAGTTTGCATGTTGAAGTGGAAATTGACGCATCATTTGGTACTGATAAATTCTATGCTTGGGATGTAAGTGTGAAAACAAGAGAAACTTCTCCTGAACCTGTAGAAGAAGGTGTTGCTCCTACTGCAGATGTTGCAATTGCAGATGAATTTACTTCCTTAAAACATGGCTTTACACCTACCCGTAGTCTTGTTCCTGTGGAGCAATATGACTTGGCAGATGGTAAGTTTACTGCTATAATAAACAATGCAATCCTCAATGATTCTGAAGAGTCAAGTATTGAATCATTCCTTGAATCTAATAAAATAACCATACGAGTAGTTGCGGTTTCAAAAAGTTATTATGAATACCTTTTTGATTCAAAAAATGCCGAAAGTAATTCATCGAGTATCACCGTACCAGAAGATCCTTATTCCAATATTATCAATGGATATGGTATTTTCGCATCTTATAATGAACGTTATAAATCGTTGTAAAAGTTAAGCTCGTCTTTCAACTTAATTTTCTCTCTTTTCTTATTTTAAGGTTAGGATTTTACCTATGTTAAAACAACATTTGATAGTTTTATGTTAATTATCATTCAACGTCTGTATTCAACAAATAAATGGAAGAAAAGAAAAAAAGAATTACTAAGGAAGGATTAAAAAGAGCAGTGAAGGTTATTAAATATATTGCTCCTTACAAATATTTTTTCTTTCTAGGATTGGTGCTAATAGTATTGGGAAATGGTCTTACTATGCTGATTCCTGGTGTTGCCGGAGAAATGGTAAATACCGCTATAGATGATGGTCGGTATGGATTTTCATTGCAAACCTTAGCATTTATGCTTTTTGGGTTAGTGATTTCTCAAGCTTTAATTTCTTTTGTACAAACCATCGCATTGGCTTTTGTAAGTGAAAAAGGAATGGCTGATGTACGTCAAGATTTATACAATAAGTTGATTACGCAAGAAGTACACTTTTTTGAAAGTAATAGAGTGGGAGAGTTGACAAGTAGAATAACGACAGATGTCGAGCAATTACGAGGTACATTTTCTATGATTTTACCTCAATTTCTCAGACAAATATTTACTTTGATTATCGGAATAGCGATTTTGGCATATTTGACGCCACAATTGTCATTGATTATGCTTATGACCTTTCCTGTTGTGGTGGTAGCAACTGCATTTTTTAGTAGATACATCAGACGGTTATCAAGGAAGCGGCAAGAAACTCTAGCAGAGACAAATACTGTTGTAGAGGAAACGCTAACAAATTTCAGTACAGTAAAATCATTTACAAACGAATACTTTGAAGCCAATCGTTATGGAAAATTGGTTCAAAAAGTGGTGAAGATTTCTTTGAGATTTGCTCAAGTCAGAGGTCTTTTTTTTGGTTTTGTAATATCACTTTTGTTTGGAACAATGTTGTTTATCCTTTGGAGAGGAGCGATCATGGTAGAGGCTGGAACTATGGAAGCAGGATACTTATTTTCATTTGTTTTATATACTGCTTTTATAGGTGGTTCTATTGCGGGATTGGGAAATTCTTATTCTTCTATTGCAAGCGCCTTAGGTGCCACAGACAGAGTGTTGGACATTTTAGAAAGAGAAAACGAAGTTGAAGTGAAAGACAATTTTCAGCACAATAGAATCAAAATCATCGGCGATATATCATTCGAAAATGTAAGATTCAGTTATCCCTCAAGAAAAGAGCTGGAAGTTTTGAAATCCATAAATATTAATATCAAAGCTGGAGGCAAAGTTGCTTTGGTAGGACAAAGTGGAAGTGGAAAATCTACCATTGCTCAATTATTGATGAAGTTTTATCACATAGATTCTGGAAGTATAAAAATTGATGGCAGAGACATAGACGATTATGACTTATCTGAATTGAGAAGATGCATTGGTATTGTACCGCAAGATGTAATGATGTTTGGCGGTACTATAAAAGAAAATATCCAATATGGAAATCCAAACGCATCAGAAGAAGAATTGATTGATGCTTTAAAGCAGGCAAATGCATATGATTTTGTTTTTTCTTTTCCTGATGATCTAAACACCGTTATAGGCGAAAGGGGAATAAAATTGTCTGGTGGGCAAAAACAAAGGATTGCAATCGCAAGGGCTATAATAAAAGACCCTAAAATTTTGATATTGGATGAAGCAACATCTTCGCTAGATGCGGAGTCTGAAAAAATTGTTCAAGATGCATTGGATAGATTAATGACAAACAGAACCTCTATCGTAATTGCGCATAGACTTGCAACTATCAAAGCTGTGGATAATATTTATGTTTTAAAAGATGGACAAATTATAGAATCAGGAAGTCACGATGACTTAGTAGAAATCGAAAATGGAGTTTACCAAAATTTAGCTCAATTGCAATTTGACCATAGTTATTAAGATATTATCATTATAATACTATTAATAAACTGTGACAATAAATACCTTTGTGTTCGTTAATAAAGAAAAATAGTCCATGAGGGTTTTGTTAATAATTGTATTTTCTGTAGGTATTTATACTACTTTAATTGCCCAATTTGGTATTGGGTTTACTGCATCTCACGATTTATACCAAAGATTTGTAAATCCCGAAGATGGAATTTCTGATCCTTCAGCAGGTTCTGCAGTGTTAAACTTGGGGGCAGGTCCTAAAATTTGGGTTGGTGGAACTGACTTTTCTGTTTCGTTTGAAAGTCAAGCACATATCGGTGTATTGGGATTTTCTCGATCTGAAAATAAGGGATTAGGCATGCTTTCTGTTCCGGTGTTAGTTAGATTTAATTTTAATGGACTATCCTGTTTATCTAGAAGGGGCAGATTAGGTTTAACACTAGGAGGAGGAATCCAATACAATAAAACAGAATTGTATGGTCTTAAGGAAGAATTTGCAAACCAAGGTGTAACGAGGGATTTTTTTAGAACTTATGTTATCCAAGCTGGATATGGTTTTGGTGTTTCTGGTTTTTCTGTCCACGGAATCGTTAGGTATGGTTGGGATCCAGAATCTAAGGCTAACACATTAAATATTGGGGTTCAATACGATTTTAATTTACCATTGATGAAAAAAATCAATGACCCAAATAGTGCGCTATAATGCGGGTAGAAGAGAATATTGACCTTTCAAATTTTCTGAGTTTTTCCAATGAGGTTGTCGCAAAAGAAGTATATTTTGTTTCTTCTGTTGCGGAACTACAGTCCGTATTGAACCAAGTAGATGACCCTATCATCTTAGGTGGTGGTAGCAATATGTTATTTACAAATAGTAATGTGCAAAGAACAGTTGTAAAAATAGAAATTCTTGGAATTGAGATTTTAGTAAAAGAAGAAAACTACGATTTAATAGCTGTTGGTGCTGGTGAGAACTGGCATAATTTTGTCCTTTGGAGTATAGAAAACAATTACAGTGGATTAGAAAATTTATCTCTAATTCCAGGTACTGTTGGAGCAGCGCCAATCCAAAATATTGGCGCTTATGGCGTTGAACTCAAAGATGTTCTGCATAGTGTAGAAGCCTATGATAGAGAATCAAAATCTCTAAAAACATTTCATGTCTCAGAATGTGAAATGGCATACAGAGAAAGCATGTTCAAAACAAAACACAAAGGACGATTTGTTATTACAGACATCGTTTTGAAACTACAAAAAGCCAATCATAGCTACAATACCAGCTATGGAGCAATAGAAGAATTTTTAGAAAAAAAAGGAGAAAAGGATTATTCCGCAAAATCAATAAGTGAGGCAGTAATTGCAATTCGATCTTCAAAATTACCAGACCCAAAACAACTTGGAAATGCAGGCAGTTTTTTCAAGAATCCAATCATTAGAAAATCAACATATCAAGATCTTTTGCGTTCCTTTCCTAATATGCCTTCTTACAATGTTGATGATCATTTAGTTAAAATTCCTGCAGCATGGTTGATTGATCAGTGCGGATGGAGAGGTAAAAGAGTAGGAGAGACAGGCTGTTATATTGGCCAAGCATTAGTTATTGTTAATTATGGAAAAGCAACTGGCGAAGAAATTTTTACTCATGCAATGAATGTAAAATCATCAGTCCTAAATAAATTTGGAATCGAAATTATTCCAGAAGTAAATATTTTTCAGTAAAATCGAATTGTAGTTTTATTTATACAAAAGAGGCCATCAAATATTTGACAGCCTCTTTTGTATAAAATTAAATCCTCATTACTTTGCTTCATCAGGATTTAACAAATCATAGAATTCATTAATCTTAGGAAGCAAGATGATTCTTGTTCTTCTATTCATCGCTTTACCGTCTTGTGTTCCGTTATCTGCTATAGTATTATACTCACCTCTACCAGCGGCAATCAATCTATTAGGATCAATGTTATAGTTTTTTTGCAACACTCTTACTACAGACGTTGATCTCAATACACTTAAATCCCAATTGTCTTGAATACCCGGTTTGCTGATCGGATTATTATCAGTATAGCCTTCTACCATTACTTCTAATCCAGGTCTAGACTCTATGATTTTGGCAATTTTTTCTAATACTTCGTATGCTCTTGGTGTTAATTTAGTCGATCCACTTTGATACAACATTTTATCAGATAAGTTGATAAAAACTACAGTTTTATCAACTTGTATATCTACATCAGTATCAGAAATACCTTTAGATAAAACACCCTTAAGATTTACTGCTAATGCCAAGTTTATGGAATCTGTTTTGGTCCTAGCAGCTTGCAATACTTGAATGTATTTATCTTTCCCTTCTAATTGCGATAATGTTTCTTTAATGTTTTCATTAGCAGATTGAGATAGTACTGTTAAGTCTCCAACTTGTTCAACTTGACGATCTCTGACTTTCTGGATGTCTGTAATTTGAGCTTTTAAATCCTGGATTTGCTCTTCACGCAACTTATTGTTACTTATCGAAATATTTACATCGTTTTCTAATTTTTGTTTAGCATCATTACAAGCATCAAGTCTTTTAGAGATGGTAATCAATGCTTGATCACATTCTACCAGTTGATCTTTGGATAATTGATACTCGTTTTGTAATGAAGTAAATGCCTTTTTGCTTACGCAAGAAGTTAATGCCAGACTAAAGAAAGTCGCAATAAATAATTTCATAGTTAGATTCATAGTTTCAATTTTCGAGTAAATAAAACTTACTTAATTAGTAAAATGAGAAAGTTTTATTTTAAAGGTAATTATTAATGATTGATAACTATTAAATTTTGGAAATATTGCATAAAATAATTCATTTTTTCAAAATTTCAACTTCCATAACTGTGAATTCTAATTAACCGACCAACAGCCTAACATTATGATTATTCTAAGATCGCTTTGTTTATAAGCCAATCATTTTCAGTGTTTCTCATTCCGATAATTCCATATTGTAAATCATAAATGAATGCAGAATCTTCTAAAT
>JAHDBF010000034.1:12615-26723 GCA_020630525.1 Saprospiraceae bacterium | reverse complement strand
AGGATAGTCTTAAAAAGAAATATATAAATAGAAAATTAGACTAAAATACCGACAACCAAATTTCTTAACATACATCAATTTTTATGAATTTATTTGCATTTACCTTTGTAAAAAATTATAAAGGAAAATGCTTAAAAAATTATTCGGTCTTGCACCAAAGTTAGAATCTGATGGTTCGTATATGCCATCGACCATTGCTTTAAAATTAGCTACTTCTGATAAAACAGATTTCGAAAATATAGCTTATAAAAAATATCAAGGCGAACGCAAAAAGATATTGGTCATCTTCACAGAAAATAAAAATATGAAGATGAAAAATGGTAAATTATTTTCTACGGGGAATCACCCTGTAGAGGCACTTTTACCAATGTTACATCTCAAAAATGCTGGCTTTGAATTTGAAATCGCTACGCCTACAGGTAAGCCTGTCGTTTTTGAAATGTGGGCCTTTCCTAGCAAAGATGAAAACGTAAAATCCATTTATAATGAATTAATGCCTAGTTTTCTTAAGCCAAAAAAACTAGAAGAATTTATAGATATTTCTTTTTCTGATGCCTCTTCTTATGCTGCTGTTTTTGTACCAGGTGGTCATGGAGCGATGATTGGTATTCCTGAAGATAAAAATGTTGGACAGATTTTGCGTTGGGCACATGAACATGATTTATTTACGATAAGTTTATGCCATGGACCAGGTGCTTTTTTGGCTACCATGCTGGAAGGTAATGAGTTTCTTTATAAAGGTTACGAGATGGCAGTATTCCCAGATTCTGTCGATAAGCAGACACCAATGATCGGATACTTGCCAGGCCATATGCCTTGGGAATTAAGTGAGAGATTAAAAAGTCTTGGAGTAAAAGTTAAAAATACTAAATCTGATAAAACAGTATGTCGTGACAGAAAACTGATTACTGGCGCAAGTCCTCTAGCTTCCAATGAACTAGGGAAATTAGCTGCTAATACATTACTAGAAGATTTAAATTAGGATATATTCCCTTATAATTTTCTCAAAGCCTTACAGTCTCTGTAAGGCTTTTATGTTTTTAGTAGGATTATCACGAAAGATTAAATTGGATCTTATTGGATTTAAAACGATAATCTTTATGTATTTTCGACCAATGAGTAAATCACTAAATCCATATAAAGATTGGGTGGCTAGTAAATCTAATGTTGATATTGGCTTTTATGTTTCATTTGTATTCTTAATATTATTGTCAGTTGGGTCTCTTGTTTTTTACAAAGAAAGAATGCTGTTTGCCGATCCTGCATTTATTGTTTTTGAAATAATTCAAAGTAAGCACTTTGTAATTTCTGAGCATAGATATGGCGCTTTTATTACTCAGATGTTTCCTTTGATTAGCACGTATATAGGCATCCCGTTAAAATGGATTCTTGTTTTATATTCTTTAAGTTTTTATATTTTCTTTCTTTTTGTTGGCTATTTTTCTGGTATAGTCCTTAAGCAAAAAGCACTTGCAATTGGTTTTATATTATACTTAACCTTGTTGGTAAGTGATGTTTATTTTTGGCCAAACAATGAGATTCATCAGGCAGTAAGTTGGATGATTCTTTTTGTGAGTTTATATTGTTTTAGCGATCAAAACGACTGGAAGATTAATAAACTTATACACTTACCGTTGGTGATGACTTTGTTTCTTGCAGTTATTTCTCATTTGAATGTGGTTATTCCTTTGGGGTTTATCTGGCTTTTTGTTTTGTTTAGTAAAAGGCAATATTCAAAACATGTTATTTATTTTGGGAGTTATTCAATTTTGATTATTTTTTTTATTGGTCTAAGAATATGGCTCAGCTATAATAGCTGGTATGATGGTGCAAAACTCTCTGGAGTCAAAGGAATTAATTTAGAAAAAATTATTGCTGCATTTGGGAATGATCAATCTTCTACTTTTATGCAATTACTTTTCAAAAAGTATTATTTCGTTTTAATATTATTCTTTTCTGGAATTTTAGCATTGATTAAAGAACGTAAAATTCTATTGATGCTACTGTCAATAATATGTCCAGTAGTTTTTTTCTTAATAGTAACATTGACTTTTAGCGAAGCGATTACAGAAAGTAATTTGTTTTATTTTGAAAGTCAATGGATGGGATTAGGATTCTTATGTAGTGTTCCATTCTTATTTTATGGATTGAATAAGTATTTGTCAAAGAAATTTACTTTAGTATTTTTTGGATTATTATTTGTAACAAAAATACCTCAATTGTCATCAGCTAAAACAAAGTTCTCAGAGCGATTAAATTGCTTAAAGACGTTAACCCAAAATGCCCACAATTCACCTAGTGACAAATGTTATATAATAAATACTATCAATATCGAAGATGATTTTCTAATCACTTGGGGTATTCCTATTGAGACGATATTGTTATCTTCTATTACTGAAAATACTAAAACAGTCACTGTAAAAAATGTGAATAGTAAAGTTGTGGTTTCTATGTCCACAGATTCTATTCATAGTGCGTTTGAGTTGCTACACTATAAAGAATTGGATAATCGGTATTTTAAGTTTGTAGAAAATTCTAATTATATTAAAATAGTGTATTGATCATATTATTTAACCTACCCTCCAATATTTTCGACCATCCAAAGTGCGGTCTAAAACTTTTGTACCATAAAGTAATCTTCTCAAAGTTGCGGGATCATTAAAACTATGATAGAGGTTTAATATTTCATTCACTTCTATTTCTGTATACTCTTTCTCAAGTTCAAATTTTGAAGCAAGAACAGTCAGCATCTCATCCAATTTTTTCTTTTGCTTTTTTCCTGGCAAACGATTAAACTTTCCATCTGAATCTTGATAGCCTTTTAATGATATTTCTGTTAACATAATAATGAATTAGTTTTAGTGATATTTTATATTACATCCATTCTAATTTGGAAGACTCAACTTTATAGCTAATGTAATCGTAAAGATAATTTGCTTTTGCTAAGGATATATAAGGTACAACTTTGCTACCAGATGCAGTATGTATGATTAAGTCTGCAAGCGATTTTCTTCGCTGAAATGGCGTTTGATTTATTTCCAAAGATTGAATTTTGTGATGCATGATAAACCATTGACTATCTCCGAAAACCCCACCTTTCATAAAAATGGCTTTTTCGTTAATCCCGTAGCTTGCTTTTTTATATTTCTTATATCTGTTAATAGAATAGAATAGACCTGCTAATAGTAAGATAAATATCTGTGTGTACTGCCCAAAATAATAGAAAGCTATACATCCAATAACGGATAGTAGTATGGTATAAGTGATGGGTCTCAAAAAATAATATCTATCCACTGACAAATATTCAATTCCGTCCTCAGCTCTATCTGGAAATAGATAGTTTTTAATCTTGGAGATGTCATTAGAGTCAAGTCCTGGTACAATAATCGCTTTCTTAGTACTCAGCTGCACACTGGACGCTTGATTCATTTGTAGCGTATGGAATTTTAGTAGCTTTTGTAAAGCATTTTGTTTCCATGATATGAGCTGTATTTTTTTATCTACGGCGGCGATTTCTTTTTTATTGAATAATCCAGAAACCAATTTGAATCCATTATTTCTTCTTAAAAGTTTTAATTCAAAATAGGTAAGGAAAACCCTAACGACCGAAAACCCGACTGAAATAACAATAAAGAAAAATACCAAAATTGCAATTAATATAATGTTGCCAATTATTGTCCCTTCCATAGAATCTCGATATCCATCAGCATCTAATCCTGCATCTTTTACTGTTTCATAAATCCAGTATAGTCCAAAAAGAATCGCAAATACTGAGCGCAAATGATTTTCTGTTAAACCAATTTTAATTAAACTAGGAAAACTGATGGCATAGATTTCTTCTTCTTTTTCTTCAACCAATACGGAGTCCGTTAATGCTCCTTCCATTGATTGAGACTTATTGGATAGAATAAATTCACGAAGCCCGTTTGCCACATCAATTTCTAAGGCTTGCATTTTTAATTCAGATTTCTGACTTCCTGCGGTTTCTATTTTTAAGCCTACTACACCAAATGCTTGCTGAATTAAATTTTGTTCAAAATCTATGGTTTGGATTCTATCAAATGGAATTTGCGTTTCTGATTTATTAAAAATTCCTTTTTTGATAATTAACTGGTCATCTTCTATCCAAAAGAAATATCGGAAGTATGCAATAATACCTGAGATAGCAGATATCAATGCAATTGCAATAAAAGTAAGTGTGTATTTATCTGGACCTGAAGCAGTACTATTTCCTCCACTTACTATCGCAATAAGTATGATTGGCCATAACCTAGATATGAATTGTTTAAACCGATTATAGACGATTAACAAAAGTGCGATTGGCGATTGCTTCCGTGGAGAATCAAAATTATTCCTCCTCTCCATTAGTACCGATCTTATTTGTAATCAAATATTTTAATTGCTCAGCTTCTGCATATTTTAGTCCTGGAATTGTAAGATCACTAGCGCTGCCACCTGCAGTATAGATATGTAATTTTGCTAAACTAAATCTTCTTTCTATTGGTCCTTGCGTAACTTCACTATGTTGGATGCGCTTAAATGGAATGATGATTTTTTTTCGCCATATCCATCCAGACTTATATTGGATATCATGCAAACGTAAGGCGTATGCTTTGTGTCTAAACCCAAACAGGATTGATAAATAACTAAACCCAATTAAGCCTATTAAAATTATTGGTATAAATATTATAACGATACTAGTACTTAATAAAGCTATGATACTTGCACCTCCAGTAAAAAATGAAACTATAATTCCAAGAAATAATACCAACCAAAAAATGCTTGTGGTGACTAAGAGAATGGTACGATAAGACTTTTCTAATCCTATAAATTGTAGGGATTCTGATTCAGGTAATTGATTAACTTCAATCTGTGGATTCTGAAATGGATTCATCTTTAGTAGTTGCGTATTCTTCTATTCTATCTAAAACGATTCTACACTCCTTTAAGTTCTTTACTTGATCTTTTATTACAATTAAAAAACTAGGAGTTTGCTTTAAAGTTAATCCAATTTTTTTGCCTTCGGTAGAAATGAAAGCCATTATTTGTTGGAATTTTATTGATTCGTAAAATCTAGATTGAGGATTTCTTATAAAAAAGCAACGTAACTTCTTTTTCTTTAAACTTAATCTTTCAAAACCTAGACGAGTACACATCCACCTCAAGCGGACTCCACTAAATAATTCATCAACTTGGCTTGGCATTGGACCAAACCTATCTTTTAATTTTGTTTTGAAAGCCAGTAATTCATCTTCGTTTTCTATATTGTCTAATTCTGTATACAGATTTAATCTTTCCTGAATATTGGAAATATAACTATCTGGAATTAACATTTCTATATCGGTATCTACGTCTACATCTCTGACAAAAGTTTTCTCTTCTTTCATCTGATCTTCAAACAATTCCTTAAACTGTGTTTCCTTTAATTCTATAACTGCTTCTTCTAGTATTTTTTGATAGGTTTGATACCCAATATCTGAGATAAATCCGCTTTGCTCTCCACCGAGTAAGTTTCCAGCACCTCTTATATCAAGGTCTCTCATTGCTATATGAAATCCACTTCCCAACTCAGAAAAATCTTCCAATGTTTTTAGTCTTTTTCTCGCTTCTGAAGTAAGTGTAGATAATGGTGGAGCAAATAAATAGCAAAAGGCTTTTCTATTGGATCGACCAACTCTTCCTCTCAATTGATGCAAATCACTCATGCCAAAATGATGGGCATTATTGATAATAATAGTATTGGAGTTAGAAATGTCTAATCCAGTTTCAATAATATTAGTACATAGTAAAACATCAAAATCTCCAGCGATAAAATCCAATAAAGTTTTCTCTAGCTTTTTAGGATCCATCTGACCATGTGCCATCCTTACAGAAACATCTGGGCAAACTTTTTGTATCATCGCCAACATATCAGGAATAGATTTTACCCTGTTATGAACAAAGAATACCTGACCACCTCGATTGATTTCATAGTAAATAGACTCTCTAATTAAGTCTGGACTGAATACGCGACGTTCTGTGTGTATGGGTTGACGATTTGGTGGCGGCGTTTTAATGATGGATAGATCTCTTGCTGCCATTAATGAAAACTGCAATGTCCGAGGTATCGGCGTAGCTGTTAAGGTTAAAGTATCAACATTAACCTTTATACTTCTCAATTTTTCTTTTGCTGCTACACCAAATTTTTGCTCTTCATCAATGACCAATAATCCTAGGTCTTTAAAGCCTATTTTTTTATTGAGTATGGCATGAGTACCAATGACAAGATCTATTTTTCCTTCTTTTAACTTTGCTATAATTTCATTCTTTTCTTTAGTAGATCTAAATCGGTTAATGTAGTCTACGGTAACACCAAAATCTTTTAACCTATTATGAAAAGTTTGATAATGTTGTAGTGCCAATATCGTCGTAGGTACTAGTATCGCCACTTGTTTTCCAGCAATTACCGCTTTGAAAGCTGCACGTACTGCAATCTCGGTTTTTCCAAATCCCACATCACCACAAACCAATCGATCCATAGGGTAGGGCTTCATCATGTCCTCCTTTACCTTTTGTGTGGCTTCAAATTGGTCTGGCGTATCTTCATAAATAAATGATGCTTCTAATTCGTTCTGCATATATCCATCTGGAGGATACTCTATACCTTCGCTTGCCTTCCGCTTTGCATACAATTGGATAAGCTCTTTAGCGATGTCTTTTACTTTTTTCTTGGTTTTACGCTTTAGTGTTTTCCAAGCATCTCCACCTATCTTGTTTAACTTTGGTGGTGTCCCATCTTTCCCTACAAATTTTGAAATTTTATGCAAGGAATTTATCCCAACATAAAGTAGATCATTATTGGAATACACTAACCTAACGGACTCCTGTATGTGTCCATTGATGTCTATTTTTTCTAGACCAGAATATTTTCCTACTCCATGTTCTATGTGCGTTACAAAATCACCGACTTGCAGCTCACGGATCATTTTAAGATTCATCGCTTGATCTCTGGTGAATCCACGTTTCATCCTGAATCGATGAAATCGCTCAAAAATTTGATGATCGGTATAGATGACAAGTTTGTTAGTCCTATCTATAAAACCTTGAGCAATATCTACTTTGACAGGAGACCATTTCATTTCTGCTTTTAGGTCTTCAAAAATGTTATAGAACCTCTCTATCTGTCGATTGTTATCAGTGAATATGTAATTTTCTAATCCAGCATCTTCACGCTCCGTTAAGTCTTCAATTAGTAAAGTAAAATTTTTATTAAAAGAAGGCTGTGGCGCAGCATCAAAATTGATTTCTCTATCAATTTTTACAGAATCATTAAATTTTTTTAGAAAGGCAATTCTAAATTTTCCTATTTGATTGATGATTTCATCTGGTTTAATAAATGCACGTTCTTTTAGTAATTGAACAAGCAATTCGTCATCTTTTTCTTGGATGATATTTGCGGCATATTTTTCAGCAGCTTCCTCGCAGTATAGAATTCTATCTATCAACATCTGCGCATCTTCGATCCAGATGACCGTATTCTCATTAAAGACATTAAATACAGAAACTTTGTCTTTGGCGTCAAACTCTTTATTTACATCAGGAATGATGCTAATTTTCCGAATCGACTGTATTGATAATTGTGTTGTAGGATTAAATGTTCTGATGCTTTCTACTTCTTCGTCAAAAAGTTCTACACGATATGGCCATTCATTACCATAGGAAAAAATATCTACGATGCCACCTCTGATAGAAAATTGCCCTGGCTCGTACACAAAATCTACACGCTCAAAATTATATTCCACCAGTAATTCTATGATGGTATCTAGATCAACGTTTTCTCCAGATGAGATCGAAATTTTTTGTTTTTCGATAATAGTCGGATTGACGACCATCTCAAACAATGCTTCGGGATAAGTTACGAGCAGTTCATTAGGTTGGAGCTTACTAGAAATCTTATTTATAGATTCTGTTCTAATCAATACATTGTTTCTATCTACTTCTTCAAAATTTCCTGATCGCTTAAACGAGTCTGGGAAGAAGAGAACACTTTGATCTTGCACGACGCTTTCCAATGTGTTTTGCACATAAGCAGCTTGCTCTTTATCAATAGCGATGTATATGTGAGAATACTTTTTTTCTAGATTTAGTCCTCCAATAAAAAATGGAACTAAAGAACCTACAGTTCCATTCACAAGAACCTTAGCTGTAGGATTATCTTCGAAGCTTTGATTAAACGCTTTTGATTGCGAGGAATTGGTATATTTTTCTAGTAATCGCTTAAGCGTATCCAATGCGAATTTTTAATTGTGGGTTATAAGCTTATAACCAATCAAAAGCATAAACAAGTGATGTGAAGACAAATGGGAAAGTCACCCAGCACCATTCTGGTAAGAATATTAAGAACAATACAAGTGCCACCATGCTGATTAAAAACATCAACCAAAACTTTGCTGTACTTTTAGATTTTGTCGTCATGACATTAAATATTTAATGTTTGTTTTAAATTGCGGTACAAAGCTAAAAAATCTAGTCAATTCATATTGATTTTGACCTTTACTTTTTATAACTATCGGAATCCTAAAATTGTTAAGTATTTTCATAATAAATGACTGAATTTCCAGGAAAACTCATATTATTTGGTGAATACACCATTCTCTTAGGAGGAAAAGCATTGGCTGTGCCTATTAAAAACTTTAATGGAAAACTTGAAAATGAAGCCTCAGAAGTGCTTAATCCTTTTATGGAATACCTTATCAAGCTGAATCCTACTTACCTCAATGTAGAAAAAATCAAAGCCGAAATGGGGAAATTATCATTTTTATCCAATATTCCTATTGGTTATGGTTGTGGTAGTTCAGGGGCTTTGACAGCTGCGGTTTATGATTATTTTTCATGTTTGAATCTAGATCTGGATCAACAAAAGGATAGTCTGGCAGAAATGGAGTCTTTTTTTCATGAGAAAAGTAGCGGTATTGACCCATTAGTAAGTTTTAGTGGCAAACCAATTTTGATCGATGAAGGAAATTCTAAAACGGTAGATTTTTCATTGAATTCTAATATGCACATTTACCTGTTGAATTCAAATTTGTCTAGAAATACAGCAAATCTTGTCGCTTTATTCAAGTCAAAGTTAAGCGAAGAATCTTTTCAGGATGACGTTAACCTGATCAAAAAATTGAATAATTCTATTATAGACGGACTTTTATCAAGTACACTAAATTGGGCTTTATTAAGGCAATTATCTAAAATGCAATTTGATGTTTTACCATTTTTAATCCCAAAAGAAATTCAACCTGTTTGGCAAAATGGTTTTGATACTGGAGATTATACAATGAAACTTTGTGGTGCTGGAGGAGGTGGATTTTTCTTGGTTTTTTCTGAGAATGATAAATTGGAAATTACAGGTTTTGAATTGATAAAAGCAGTTATTTAACATCAAACCATAACTTGTCTGCAGACAGTTCATCATCTATATAATTGTAACAAATTTCTACTCCTGATGAAATATCGCTAATACTCTCTATTATTATATTTTGGGCTTCATAATCTAGAATCACCTTTGCATTTGGTGAATTTGAGTGATTGTAGATTGAGCCAAATCCTAAGGCAATTGCAGCTTGATTTTGATCTGTTCCCCACCGAAAATAATAGTCATGGAGTGTTGTCTTATGAATGATCTCTACTTCACTTTCTGGAATTATTATTACAGGACAAATTTCTATTACAGAACCAGCTTGAATGTCGAATGCAGTAAAAATACCTCTACCTTTGTTTTCTGTTGTTGTAATATATAGACCTGGAATTCGATTCATAAATTGTTATCTTTGGTATAATAAAAATTGCTCGTGATGGCTAAAAAGATTTTTAAAATTATTGGAATTATCCTGCTGGTGCTTATTTTGATTTTCTTATCACTAGGACTATTTGTTCCTAAAGTTGAATACACAACTAAGGTAACTATAAAGGGAAATAAATCCGAAGTTTGGGATGCATTTAATGACATAGAAAATGTACAGGCTTGGATTCCTAATGTAACTGAAGTTGTTCCGATTAATATTACTGAGGATACACTTGGCACTAAGGTCAAGATGACAGTAATAGATCGAGGCAATACGATGGAAATGGAGGAGACAGTAACAGTTTTTGAGTCAGGTCAAAAGCTTGGATTGCACTTTGATGCTGGACAAATGCTAAAAGATGATTTATATACTTTTAGTGAAAAAAATGGGATGATTACCATTGTAGGAAATCATAGCTGTGAAGGTGCGGACTATTTTTCTAAATGTATTTTTGCTCTGTTTAAATCTATGTTTTTGGAAATAGATCAAGGATACATGGATAACTTTAAAACTTACTTTGAAGGAAAATGAAAATACTTGTTTTATGTACAGGCAATTCTTGCCGCTCGCAAATGATGCATGGATATTTAGACCACTTTAGTGATGATTCAGTAGAAGTAGTAAGTGCAGGCGTGGAAACGCATGGGGTCAATCCGTTTGCCATTGGGGTAATGGCAGAAGATGGTGTTTTTATTCATAACCACACTTCAAATCATGTTGATGAATATTTAGGGAGTGGAGTAGATGTAGTAATAACGGTATGCGATCATGCGAAGACGTTGTGCCCAATCTTTCCAGAAAAAACAAAAGTTGTGCATCATCCATTTAGTGATCCTTCAGGATTGAGCGGAGATGCAAAGTTATTGATAAAAGCGTTTAGAGCTACGCGTGATGAGATTAAGGAATTTGCTAGAGAGTTTGTTATGGATCTGAGTGTCTAGAATGAAATTGTCCAGTATAGTTATCTTATTAATCATCATCTTTTTAGAAATATTAATTTACTTCTATAGTCAATATGTTGCTCCAGATCACATTTCTGAATGGCAATTGGCATCGAGATATTCAGCTCGGATTTCCTTTATTTTGTTTTTCATTATGCAGATATATGTCGCAAAAAGCGATAAGTCATTTACAAAATTAGTTGATGAAAACACCTTTACTTCTTTATTTCTTGCTTTTGCTTTTAATCATCTTATTCATTTAGGATTTTTGTTGACTAGTTCAGTTATAAATGAATGGACCATAAATTATATTGCCAGAATTCCTGAAATTATTGGCTGGCTTACTTTAGTGTTTTTTGTTTTTATTTTTTTATTTAACTTAAAAACATCAGCCAAACTCATCAATTTATTGAAAGTACTGCTTATTGGATTTTCGGTAATATTTTTTGTCGCTTACTTCAAACGAATGATCGGGACACCACCAGAATGGAGTAGTAATATTGTTTATACTTTTTTGACTGTAGTTAGTTTTATTGGTTTGTCTGCGATCCTAAAGTCAATTTTTTATAAGACGAAAAAATAAATCTTAGAAGGTAAGTTTTAAATGTACAATAAAAATTGGTCATCCAATCTACATTGAATGACCAATAACATTATAAATATGAATAAGTCCTAATTGTCATTTATAACATCGCGTACCCAGAATTTGCAGTTGATCCGTTTAAATTCATACTAAATCCTGCATGTAATCCGAAAGCTTTATTTCTCACTTGAATATCTAAAATTGTATCGTCAATAATCTTACTAAAAGCTTGTGAATAACTCATCCCAAAATCAAAATTTCCTTTCCCGTATGGAATCTTTACGCCCAACATTCCTTGACCGCCAAATTCAAATCTGTTGTACATATCCTTAGTCAAATCTAAGTCAAAGGTGTTTACATTAAAATCAATAATGAATGTCGCTTTGGTATCAACTTGTCCATTTACAGCATAACCGATGGTTGGACCTACGGCAACATAAGGCTGAACCTTAGCGTCCTTTAATGGATTAATTTGTAGAAGTAAAGGTACTTCTATGTATTGCATTTCTGTAATTGCTCTAGCTCCGATCGGAATGTCTGCACCTAAGATCGTAACTGGAAAAGATTCTCCATATTCAAAGCCTTTAGTGGTAAAATATAAACCTGATTGTAGA
Organism: Saprospiraceae bacterium; assembly: GCA_020630525.1. GTDB lineage: Bacteria > Bacteroidota > Bacteroidia > Chitinophagales > Saprospiraceae > JAHDBF01. Next base: position 14,767 of record JAHDBF010000034.1, on the reverse strand, counting down.
GAAAGAAGATCGTCCAAAGGTTGATTTACAAATATACCTCCCTTGAATCTTGTGATGTTTTTAAAATCAGGATCAATAGATTCTGAAATCCCTTTTAGTGATGCATTTCCAAAATTTAATCCAATTCTAGCACCTACCTCCGTTTGAGCATGTACAAAACTACCTATGAGCAAACTCAAACTCAACATTGTAATTATCCTTAATTTTTTCATGATCTTCAATTTGAATGAATAATAATCCAAATATGATCCTTTGAAATGTTAAGAGAAGTTAAGCAAGCGTTACTAAGTCATTAAATTAACAAATTTCTTAACCATTGATGATGAATTATACATTTGTCAAATGTATAATTTGCTATTCTCTATTTGATTACATATCTGACTGCAACAGTGACTGGTACACTTAATGCCAATCCTCCACCTACATTTATAGCGGGCGTAGTATCTATCCCAACAGTTAATGGGAGACTTTTTATGACATATTCTAAACCTACAATTCCATATACCCCAACTCTATCTTTATCAGCAATATTTCCATAACCCAATCCTGCACCATAATACCATGATAATCCGTCAGCATTAAAATAATTGTGCTTTTCCCCAAATAAGGCCACAGAACGATCTCTGGACTCACCAAAGTGATATCCTGCAACCAATTCAAAAGCAAATGATTCTGAGACGAATAATTTATAGCTAGGCTGAATTACGTTTCCAACTTTCAGTCCGATTGCGTGTCTATATTCTTGGGCTGTTGCACTGTTAAACGAAAGAAATAGTAATGTGCATAAAATCGTAATATATTGTATTTGTTTTTTCATTCACTAGAGGTTTTATCTTTTTCAGGATACTAATTTACCTCGAATTCTTAAAATAATTAGAATCAAACAATTGTGATAACATTAAATTTATCAATTATTTAAGTTTGTGTTTTCAGATTTTTGATTCCAATTGCTGCAATTAACCAAGCCAAAATAAAAAATAGTCCACCAATAGGTGTCATCGGCCCCCAAAGCCACATCAACCCAAAATTTGTCAATTCTCGAGTAGTAAGTATGAATAGACTTCCTGAAAAACAGAATATTCCGATAAGAGAAAAAATCGCCGCTAATTTGAATTTTCTGTCTTTATATTTTTCAAAGAGAATTATGCAAATAATTCCATATAAGACATGTATAAATTGATATTGGACTCCTGTTTTAAAACTTGACAAAGAACTGGCAGGAATTTTATCTGCTAATCCATGTGCTCCGAATGCACCTAAGATTACAGCCAATGCACCAAGTAAGAAAAAACTAAGAAAAAGATTTTTGTTCTCCATTTTACAATTGCCAATTTATCGGTGATATTTTATGTTTTTGCAAATAGTTATTTGTTTTGGAAAAGTGATGATTTCCAAAAAATGCATTTCTTGCTAATGGAGAAGGATGCGCGGATTCTAGGATCAAATGTTTGTTTGCATCAATTAGCGTTTTTTTGCCTTTTGCAAAATTTCCCCAAAGTAAAAAGACTAAGTTTTCTTTTCTATCAGATAGAGTTTTTATCACGGCATCAGTAAACAATTGCCACCCAATCTTTTTATGAGATCCAGCTTTTTTATGTTCCACAGTCAGCATTGCATTTAGGAGTAATACTCCTTGATTTGCCCAACTCGATAAGTCTCCATGATCTGGAAGTTCAATACCCAAATCTGCTTTTTGTTCTTTAAGTATATTTTTTAAACTTGGTGGTAGTTTAGTGCCTCTTGGAACGGAAAAACTGAGTCCCATTGCTTCTCCAGGATTATGGTATGGATCTTGACCCAAGACCACAACTTTGACTTTGTCCCAAGGTGTTAAGTTGAATGCATTAAAAATCAATTTAGCTGGTGGGTAAATTATTTTCTTTGCTCCCAATTCTTTTTTAAGAAATTGTCTAATTGATGTAAAGTATGGTTTTGTAAATTCTAGAGAAAGTTCTTTATTCCAGCCAGTTTCTATTTGTACTTCTTTATTAGACAAGCTATTTGATTTTGGATTTTAAAATTACAGAATTATTATTTGAATTTTATACATATGAGTATGAAACCATTAGTATTAAAATTAGTTTTTGCCGTTTGTCTCTTTTCTTCTTATAATTTGTTGGGTCAGTGTCCTGATGATCCTGGCGAAGGATTT
>JAHDBF010000034.1:4740-12515 GCA_020630525.1 Saprospiraceae bacterium | reverse complement strand
CTTTTCTTCTTATAATTTGTTGGGTCAGTGTCCTGATGATCCTGGCGAAGGATTTTTAGGCACATATGCACCTAGCGAAGACAATGGGAAAACGGTTTGCATTTGTATAGAAAATGGCTTTGAAGTGACATTAGGAGCTACACTTAATGCGTTTATTGATGGCTGTAATGGTTCAGGAGGAGATATTAATCCATAATTTTACCGTGTTTATTATACTGGGATTCCAGTCTTTTTCTTTAATGCTGCCAATTCATGATGCGTTTCATAATGCTTTTTCTCCCAATATTCTATATCTATCCCAAGCTTTGCGTTTTTAGCTTTTAGTCTTCTATTTAAAGAGGTAAGTTCATTGATTTCTCCCATTTTTTGGAACTGCTTTTCAAGACTTTGTTTCATGCTTTCCACTTTTGCATTGAGCGTATCTATGGTTTCAGCATCTTGAATATTTTGTTTTTTTGCAGTTTCTAATTCTTGTTTGGTTGACTTATAGCTTTCTCTTTCTGCTTTTATTTTACGTTTGATCTTATTATGTTCATCACTAAGTCTATTAAGTCTGCTATCTGCTCTTTCTTTTTCTGCTTTCGCAGTATCAATATCTTTTTCTAAAGAGATAATATTATTTTTAAGACCTTTGATTTGGTCTTTGAGGTCAGTATTCCCTCCTAAGTTTGAAGATTGTAAGTTGTCAAATTTTTGCTTCCAATCATTTTTTTCATTGCTAGCTTTTTCTGTACTTCTTTTAGCTTTATTGACTTCTTTTTCTAGTTCTTCTTTCTCTTTAATTAGCGCACTATACTCTTCTGTACTTATGCCTTTTTTTTGACCTTTTATTAAATGCATTACTATCAATCCAATGATAAATGCCACCAATAAACTAGCAATTACAGATAATGTCGATAATGTCCACATATGCGTATTCGTTTTTTCTTTAGTATTTTGACTTTTTCAAAATGATAAGTAACTGCAAAAATGCAATTTGAAAGTTAAATATGATGTTTTTCTACATATTTCTTCTGTATTGACCACCAACTTTATACAAAGCATTGGTTATTTGTCCCAAAGATGCATATTTACTGCATTCCATTAATTCATCAAATAGGTTTTCATTATTTAGTGCTGCTTTTTGAAGTGCTTCTAATTTTTGTTCTCCTATTTCAATATTGGCTTGCTTTAAACTAGTAAGTGTATCTATTTGATTGAGTTTTTCTTCTTTTGTTGCACGAATAACTTCTTTAGGTAAAACTGTAGGCGATCCTTCTTTTGATAAGAAAGTATTTACCCCAATGATTGGATATTCTCCAGTATGTTTTAATGTTTCGTAATACAGAGATTCTTCTTGGATTTTTCCACGTTGATACATTGTTTCCATTGCGCCTAAGACACCTCCACGATCTGTGATTCTGTCAAATTCTGTATATACTGCTTCTTCTACTAAGTCCGTTAATTCTTCAATAATAAATGATCCTTGTAATGGATTTTCATTCTTTGCTAAGCCTAATTCATTGTTAATGATTAATTGGATTGCCATTGCTCGACGTACACTTTCCTCCGTTGGAGTAGTGATTGCTTCGTCATAGGCATTTGTGTGCAGAGAGTTGGTGTTGTCGTATATCGCATACAATGCTTGTAAGGTAGTCCGTATGTCATTAAAAGAAATCTCTTGCGCATGGAGTGATCTTCCGGAAGTTTGGATATGGTATTTTAGCTTTTGGGAGCGATCATTTGCCCCATATTTTAACTTCATTGCTTTAGACCAAATCTTTCTGGCTACTCTTCCGATGACTGCATATTCTGGATCAATTCCATTAGAGAAAAAGAATGAAAGATTCGGAGCAAAATCGTTGATATTCATTCCTCTAGCAAGATAGTATTCTACAAAAGTAAATCCGTTTGCCAATGTAAATGCCAATTGCGAAATTGGGTTTGCACCTGCTTCTGCAATATGATATCCAGATATAGAAACAGAGTAAAAATTCCTGACACTTTGATCGATAAAATAGGCCTGCATATCTCCCATAAGCTTGAGTGAAAACTCTGTGGAGAAGATACATGTATTTTGCGCTTGATCTTCTTTGAGAATATCTGCTTGTACTGTTCCCCTTACTGAAGAAAGTGCTTTTGCTTTCATTTGTTCATAAACATCAGTTGGCAACACTAAGTCGCCTGTAAGTCCCAAAAGCATAAGACCTAGGCCATCATTTCCTTTAGGTAATGATCCATTGTAAGTTGGACGTGGTAGTCCCTTATCGTCATATTTCTTTCTGTATGCAGCTTCTACTTTATCTTCTAGTTTGTGTTCTTTAATGTACAATTCACATTGTTGGTCAATAGCAGCATTCATAAAAAAAGCACAAATCGTTGCCGCTGGACCATTGATTGTCATGGAGACAGAAGTCGCAGGATTGCATAGGTCAAACCCAGAATACAGTCTCTTGGCATCATCAAGGCAACATATACTTACACCGGCATTACCGATCTTCCCATAAATATCTGGACGGTGATCAGGATCCTCACCATAAAGTGTTACAGAGTCAAATGCAGTAGAAAGACGCTTAGCTGGCATATCTAATGACACATAATGAAAACGTTTATTTGTTCTTTCTGGTCCACCTTCTCCAGCAAACATTCTTGTTGGATCTTCTCCTTTTCTTTTGAATGGATATACACCTGCGGTGAATGGGAATTCTCCAGGGACATTTTCTTCCATTGACCATCTTAATATATCTCCCCAATCTCTGAATGTTGGAAGACACACTTTGGGAATGTCATTTTGGGAAAGTGATTTAGTATGTGTTTCTACTTTGAGAATTTTATCTCTTACTTTAAATTCAAATATCTTGTTTTTATATTTTTGCTTTTTTTCTTCCCAATTTTCAATTACTGCTAGTGACTCAGCATCAAGGTGCGGAACAAGCTCATTATATTGTTTTTCTAGTTTTTCTTTAAGTGATTCATCATTGGTCAGATCCATGATCTTTTTTAAAGCATATAATTGAGAAGCCAATTCTGCTTGATCTTTTACACGTTTTGAAAAGCGCTGATTGTTTTCGACAATTTCAGAAAGGTATCGTACTCTTTTTGGCGGTATAATATAAATTTTTTCACTGCTTCCACTGGTTAGGTTAATGTTACTTACGATATTCGATGTAGACTTTTCTGATAAAGTTTCTATTAGTTTTTTATACAGCTTATTGGTTCCTGGATCATTAAATTGAGAGGCAATTGTCCCAAATACAGGAATATCTTCTAAGTCAATTTCCCAAGCATTGTGGTTTCTTTGATATTGCTTTTTTACATCTCGCAATGCATCTAAAGCACCTTTTTTGTCAAATTTATTGATAGCAATAACATCTGCAAAATCCAACATATCTATTTTCTCAAGTTGAGTAGCAGCACCATATTCTGGAGTCATCACGTATAAGGTCGCATCAGAATGATCTACAATCTCTGTATCAGATTGCCCAATACCAGAAGTTTCTAGAATTATCATTTCGAATCCAGAAATCTTAAGAATATCAACGGCGTGTTGCACATATTTCGATAGCGCTAAATTGGATTGTCTAGTGGCTAACGAACGCATATAAATACGTTCATTATTCACAGAATTCATTCTAATCCTATCACCTAAGAGTGCGCCACCAGTTTTCCTTTTTGATGGATCCACAGAAACTATAGCAATGTGCTTGTTGTCAAAATCCATGTTGAATCGACGGACCAGTTCGTCAACCATTGAAGATTTTCCTGCTCCTCCAGTTCCCGTAATTCCTAAGACTGGACAAGTAGATTCTTTAGCAAGTTTATGGATTGATGCTATAAAATCTGCATTTTCTTCATTGTGATTTTCTGCAATACTTATTGCTCTTGCGATTGCTGGATAGTTGTCAGTGTGTAGTTTTTTTAAATCAATTTTTTCATCAGTGCCAATAGGGTAATCGCTCTTTTCTAAAACATCATTTATCATTCCTTGTAAACCCAAGGTCCTTCCGTCATCTGGTGAATAAATTCGTGTAATGCCATAATTATGTAAATCCTCAATCTCTGATGGTAGGATCGTCCCGCCTCCACCTCCAAAAATTTTGATATGTCCACATCCTTTTTCTTTGAGCAAATCATATATGTACTTAAAAAATTCATTATGTCCACCTTGATAGGAAGTAATTGCGATTGCTTGGACATCTTCCTGCACAGCAGTGTCTACAATTTCTAATGCTGATCTATTGTGACCAAGATGAATGATCTCAGCACCACTGCGTTGCATAATTCTACGCATAATATTAATGGCAGCATCATGACCATCAAAAAGTGATGCTGCTGTTACAATTCTTACTTTATTCTTAGGTTGGTATACTTGAGCCTCTATCATTAGGAAGATTTAGGCTATAAATTTAAGATAATGTGCTTACTTAAGCCTTTAAAAGGCAGAGAATTAATCTTCATTAAATACTTGGAATACCGAATATTATTGAACAATACAGGTTTATAAATATATACTTTTACAATACGTCAATTCTAAGCATAAAAAAAACCGTCCTTATCAGAACGGTTCCTATCTATCTAAACATTAACTAACCATTATTCGACTAGTTTTTTAATTTCATCTTCCAATTCGAATTCATCACCTGGATTATAACCATTGTGCGTATAAACAATATTCCCTTTTGCATCTAACAAGAAAGTTTGAGGAATTGTTTGAAAATTTAATGCCTTTTGTAATTCTTGGTTTGCATCCGACAATATGGTGTATTCCCAACCTTTACTGGCAACAGTTGCAGGTACTTTAGCTAATCCTCTTGCGTTATCTATGGTAATTGCAATAAACTCCATGTTGTAATCTTCTTGCCATTCTTCATAATATTCTGCAATGGCATCCAATTCTCTTTTACAAGGCGAGCACCAAGTTGCCCAAAAACTAACGACAGTAATCTTTTCTTGACCAACGTAATCTTGAATGTTAACGGCCTGACCGTCAATAGTTTTTACATTTACAGAAGGAAAATCTTGTCCAAATATTTTAGTGCTTAAGGAAATCGTAAAAAAGACACTTAAAATTAAAACTGTTAGAAATCTCATGTTTTGTTGTTTATTACTATTAAATTCGGATTCAATCTAAGGTATTAATACCTTTAAAGCCAATTGCAATTAAACGTTTAACTATTGTTTAACGGCAATGGATTACAAATGTTAATTATTTTTTGAGATGAACAAAATAATGCGAACCACAATCTTGATTTTAGTCCTATGGAGTACATTATCTTTATCATATGGACAAGGGGTTTTTTCAGGAGGGTTTCAGAGTAATGCCAATTTTTTTCTTAGAGATTCTGTAATTGGCGCAGCGAATATTCCTCAATATGATTACCAGTTATTTGGTGCGGAAGCATGGCTCGATTTGAATTATACCATCGATGGATACAGTGCGGGTGTGCGCTTTGATCTGTTTAATAATTCAAATTTATTGGATCCAAATGATTCTTACTCTGCGCAAGGTATAGGCAGATGGTATATCCGTAAGGAATTAGAAAAACTTGATATTCAGGTAGGACATATTTATAATCAGATTGGTTCTGGGATTATTTATAGAGCTTTTGAAGAGAGACCTCAATTGATCGACAATGCTTTATTGGGAGCAGAACTAAGATATAATTTTACAAATGATTGGAATATTACTGCTTTTACAGGGAAACAGAGAAATCTCTTTGGCACATTTGCCTCTGTAATCAAAGGAGGAAAGGTAGAAGGATTTTTATCCCTTGGAGAAGAATCTCCTGTAAGCCTTGCTCCGGGATTTGGGGTTGTCAATAGAACTCTAGATGATGAATCTATGAATAGGGTTATCTCAATCATAAAAAACTACATTCCTGATGAAGCAATTGTCCCTGAATATAATACTTATTTGGCTTCATTTTATAATACGCTTTCATACAAGTCATTTACTTGGTATCTTGAAGCTGCTTACAAAACTCAAGACGCATTTAGAGACCCAAATGCCATAAAAACAGAAATTACAGGTGCAACTTCTTTTGGAAGATTTTTAAGAGAATCTGGCTCTGTATTGTACACTAGTGTGAGTTATGCAAAAAACAAATTGGGCATTACTCTAGAAGCTAAACGGACAGAAAATTTCAATTTTAGAACAGATCCAACATTGATTAGAAACTTTGGGCAAGTAAATTTTTTACCTCCAATGAATCGTCAAAATACCTATAGGTTCACTACCCGTTATTCTCCTGCAGTCCAAGATCTAAGCGAATTGGCTTTCCAAGCAGATATTAAATACCGTATCAAGAAAAATCTAAGTGTGTTGCTTAATGTGTCTAATGTGACCACTTTAGATGCTGATCTGCTCTATAGAGAATTATACACTGAGATTCAATATAAGTACAAAAGACTTTGGCAAATAAGAACAGGCTTACAAATTCAGAATTATAACCAAGAAGTGTACGAAGTAAAACCCAATGCGCCAATCGTGGAAACAATAACACCTTACCTAGATTTTCTTTATAAAATCAATAGGAAAAAATCCATTAGAACAGAATTACAATACATGCTAATTGGTGATGATGAAAAAGCAAATGCAAAGCAAGATTATGGAGATTGGCTTTTTGGTCAAGTAGAATTCAATATTCCTCATTGGTCATTTGTTGTATCTGATATGTATAATTTTAATCCAGGAAAAAATTCACCAACCGATGATAATGGCGAAAAATTAGCTATTCATTATCCGAGGGTTGATGTATTTTATACACATAAATCTAATAGGTACGGACTAAGTTACGTTAAGCAAGTGGAAGGTGTCGTATGTACCGGAGGTATTTGTCGTTTGGAACCAGCATTTAGCGGATTCAAGTTTTCAGTAAATTCAACATTTTAAAAAAATGAAAAATATATTTCTATTCAGTATAATTTTGACTTTGTTAAGCTGTGAAGAAGTCCCTATCCAGATTCCAGAAGCTGGAATTATTGAAACAGGAAAAACAGTTTTGGTAGAAGAATTAACGGGCGTAAGTTGCCCAAATTGTCCTGCTGGAGCAGCCCAATTAGCAAGCCTTATAGAACTTTATCAAGGAAGTGTAATTGGTGTATCCATTCACGGAGATTTTCTTTGTGATCCACTAAGTTCTAGTAAATATGACTTTAGGTCTGAAACTGGAGTTGAATTAGAAAATTATCTAAAATCTTGGTTTGGTAAACCATGTGCTGCATTCAATAGGGCGCAACAAGATTCAGAAACTGAATTTGCAATTTCTAAATTCGACCTTTGGGGCAGTTATGTTGATAATGAACTTTCCAAAGAGCAACAAGTAGAAATATTGATCGATAGGTCTTATGATCCTAATACACGAATTTTGGATTTAGCTATCGCGGTATCTCCGCTAGTGAACTTAGAAGGTGATTTTAGAATCGGTGTTATGATTGCAGAATCCCATATTATAGATGCACAGCTAGATCAGACGGATGTAATAGAAGAATATGAGCATAATCATGTATTAAGAACGATGCTGACACCGATTGAAGGAACAACATTGTCTCAAACTTTGGTCGAAAATGAAACAATAAATAAATCGTTCCAATTTACGATTCCTGAAGATGACAATCTTTGGGTCGCTGAAAATATGGAAGCAATCGTTTTTGTTAATAAAATTACTCCTGAAAGTAAAGAAATATTGCAAGCCGCGGAAGTACATGTAGTTGAGTAGAAAATAAAGAAATTAGAATATTGAGGCTTTTGGTATAATATCAAAAGCCTTTTTTTATTCAGTTTTACACTGTAATTC
>JAHDBF010000034.1:0-4640 GCA_020630525.1 Saprospiraceae bacterium | reverse complement strand
AGGCTTTTGGTATAATATCAAAAGCCTTTTTTTATTCAGTTTTACACTGTAATTCACTTTTAAGCTGATAAAATCTATCTTTGCATCCAAAATTTGGATAAGTGAAAGTATCATTAAACTGGTTAAAAGATTATTTGCCAATCGAGCTATCTCCTGATAAAATAGGAGAGATATTGACTGATATAGGTCTTGAAGTGGAAGGCATGGAACAAGTAGAAAGTATCAAAGGTGGATTAGAAGGCCTAGTGATCGGAGAAGTGGTTACTTGCATCAAACACCCAAATGCAGACAAACTAAAATTAACCACAGTAAATATAGGTGCAGAAGAAAACCTATCCATTGTCTGCGGTGCGCCAAATGTAGATGCAGGACAAAAAGTAGTTGTTGCTACCGTAGGTACCATGCTTTATCCAATAGAAGGCGATCCTTTTAAGATTAAAAAAGGAAAAATCAGAGGTGAAGTCTCAGAAGGAATGATCTGTGCTGAAGATGAGATTGGTATAGGTACAAGTCATGCAGGTATAATCGTTTTGCCTGAAAATGTTGCTGCTGGAACATTGGCAAAAGATTATTATGAAATTTCTAATGATGTTGTTTACGATATTGGCTTAACGCCCAATAGGTCAGATGCTACAGGACACATTGGCGTAGCAGAAGATTTGGCTGCGTATTTAAAAGTCAATGAATCTTTAAAGTCAGATGTTAACCATCCAGATATTTCTAATTTTTTTGTAGAAAATACCACCTTACCTTTTAAAGTAGAATTGGTTGACGAAAAAGCTTGTCCAAGATATTCAGGAGTAACAATAAGTGGAATAGAAGTCAAACAATCTCCACAGTGGTTAAAAGATAGATTGAATGCAATCGGTGTACGTCCGATTAGCAATATTGTAGATATCACCAATTTTATATTGCATGAATATGGACAGCCGTTACACGCTTTTGATGCAGATAAGATTGCAGGTCAAAAATTAATCATTGACACATTAGATGATGGAACAAAGTTTACTACTCTTGATGAAAAAGAGAGAGCATTACATGGAGAAGATTTGATGATTTGTGATGGGAATAGAGATGGACTATGTATTGCTGGTGTATTTGGAGGAATAGGTTCAGGAGTGACTGATACAACAAAAAATATATTTTTAGAATCAGCGCATTTTGAAGCTGGTTCGATAAGAAGGACAAGCACCAGACATTTACTTAGAACAGATGCCGCTAAAGTATTTGAAAAAGGATCAAATCCAAACATAAATGTCATCGCATTAAAAAGGGCTTGTTTGTTGATAAAAGAATTGGCTGGCGGAACGATAAGTTCGGAAATCAATGATGAATATCCGACAGAAATTAAGCCCATAGAAATCCATCTACATTATAAAAAAGTAACCCAAATGATGGGTGTTGAAATCGCAAAAGATGATATCCATAATATTTTACAGGCAATGAATATGGGTATGAAGCCTGTAAATGACGATTCAATTTTAGTAAGCGTTCCTACCAATAAAGCGGATGTTATTCGAGAGGCAGATTTGATAGAAGAGATATTAAGAATATATGGATTTAATAAAGTGCCGATCCCAACAAAAATTCAATCTACGGTTACCCATCTTCCTTATCCGTCAAAAAATAAAGTAAAATCTATCATTGCAGAATTTCTCGCTTCCAATGGATTTAATGAGATGATGGGATTGTCTCTTATTGAAGAAAGTCAGAATTTTGAAGAGTTGAATATTGATCCAGAAAAATTGGTTTATATCAATAATACCTCAAATATTCACTTAAATATCATGCGTCCTGAACCGATGGTAAGTGGATTAATAAGTGTGGTGCATAATCAGAATTATCAACAAAAAAATCTTTCTCTTTTTGAGTTTGGGAAAAGCTATTTAAAAGCTGATGAAGGATTTGATGAACATGAATTTATAAGCTTATTCATGACCGGTTTTACTGAAGAACATTGGTCTACTGGTCCAGAAAAATCAACAGATATTTTCCAAATCAAAAAGTCAGTTCAATGGATTTTAAATAGATTAAATATCAGTACGTATCAAACTTCAGAACTGGAAGATTCTAGGTTTGAGTATGGAATTCAATTCCATAGAGGAAACAAAAATATTGTTAAATTCGGAGAAGTAAAAGAAAGTATTTTAGAGAAAATGGGAATAAAATCTGCTGTTTTTTATGCAGAGTTTGACCTCAAAAATTTACATGTATTTACATCAAAAGCTAAGTCTAGTATTAATGAAGTTTCTAGATTTCCAGCGATGAAAAGAGACCTTGCTTTGGTCCTAGATGAGGCAGTAAAATTTAGCCAAATAGAAAGCATTACCAAAAAGATTAAATCAAAGATATTAACAGATGTTAGCCTTTTTGATATTTATAAAAGTAAGGAGCACCTAGGGGAAGGAAAGAAATCTTATGCCATAAAACTACATTTTCAAGATAAAGAAAATACCCTTAAAGATAAAATGGTAGACAAAGACATCAATCGATTGATTGATACGTTTGAGAATGAGTTGGGCGCGATTATCCGTAAATAATTGTCATTTTCCTGATTTATAGACAAATATTTTTTGAGAATTCAGAAATGGAGTAATCCGATAAATTAAGCTATCTTTGCCTCTAGAATCTAATATTTTAGAACGCTAAGAAATTAGACAACAAAGATATATTTTAATATTAATTACATATAAAGTACTGATTATTAGGTGCTAGCAAGATATAAGTCCAATGTAATGGACATGTGAGAAAGTATATTGTAGTGAAAGATAAATTTCCAATTAAATCAATATAAATAATGGGTAATCGATAGAGATTATCCTCTTTGATAGATAAAAAATGACATTTCCAACAGTTTTTGATTGGAATCTACTCACGAAGAACACTTGCTGTCTTGGTTTTCAGTCCATAAAATTTTTACAATGGATCCAATAATATGGTCAATTATTGGGCTGGTTGTAGGACTAGGAGGAGGATTTGGCGTTGCCAACCTTTTTGTCCGAAAATCCGCCCAGAGCAAAATTGATGCAGCAAATCAAAAAGCTGATTTAACTATTAAAGACGCTAAAGTTACTGCCGATAAAAAACTATTAGAAGCAGAAAGTAAAGCTGACAAACTCATTTCTCAAGCTGAATCTAAAAACGAAAAGATTAAGCAAAAGAAAATTCAAGAAGCTAGAGACAAATACAGCAAACTTAAAACAGATTATGAAAAGCATAAATCTGAATTTAAGTTAAGTATGAAGGACAAAGAAATGTCTCTTAAAAGTCTCGAAAAAGAACTTACCACCAAAGAAAAACAACTCGAAAACGAAATTGAAGCTGTAGACAACAGAGCGAATGAAGTTGATGCAATCAAGAAAAATCTTGACAAACAAATCAAGATTGTAAACAAGAAAAAAGCCGACTTAGATAACGCTAACGAAAAGCACATCAAAAAGCTAGAGCAAGTAGCTAGACTTTCTGAAGGAGAAGCTAAAGAGCAACTGCTAGAAGCTGTAAGAGCAAAAGCGGCAAATGATGCTATGGCAATCGAAAAAGAAACAATCACCGATGCCAAAGAAAGAGCAAACAAAGAAGCCAAGAAAATAATCATTCAGACAATCCAAAGAATGTGTGCTGAGTACACTATCGAAAATACTGTTTCTGTATTTAACTTACCGTCTGATGATATCAAAGGTCAGATCATCGGTAGAGAAGGAAGAAATATTAGGGCATTAGAAGCAGCCACTGGAGCAGAAATTATTGTTGATGATACACCAGAAGCGATTGTGATTTCTAGTTTTGATCCGATTAGAAGAGAGATTTGTAGATTGTCTTTGAAAAGATTGGTTGCTGATGGAAGAATCCATCCTGCGAAAATCGAAGAGACAGTAGCAAAAGTAAGAAAGCAACTAGAAGAGCAAATTAAAGAAATAGGCGAGCGTACCGTTATTGATTTAGATATCCACGGATTGAATGCTTACCTAGTAAGAATGGTCGGTCGTATGAGATTTAGGTCTTCTTATGGCCAAAACTTACTCAAGCACTCAATGGAAACTGCGAATCTTTGTGCAGTTATGGCTGCAGAATTAGGGCTTTCTCCTAAGCAAGTGAAGGTGGCTAAGAGAGCAGGTCTTTTACATGATATTGGAAAAGTGGCTGATGAAGAATCAGAATTACCACACGCATTGTTAGGTATGCAAATGTGTGAAAAGAATGGAGAACATCCAGTAATCTTAAATGCAGTAGGTGCACACCACGATGAGATAGAAATGAACAATATCATCTCTCCAATCGTACAAGCATGTGATGCAATATCAGGTGCAAGACCAGGTGCAAGACGTGAGATCTTAGAAAGTTACCTTAAGAGAATAGGTGAATTAGAAGATCTTGCAATGGCTTATGAGGGTGTACAAAAAGCATATGCAATCCAAGCAGGAAGAGAACTACGTGTAATCGTAGAAAGTGAGAAAGTGAGTGATGCATATACAGAGGATTTGGCATTTATGATTTCTCAGAAAATTGAGGAAGATATGCAATATCCAGGTCAAGTAAAAGTCACTGTAATTAGAGAAACTAGAGCTACTTCTGTAGCGCGGTAAACTACATTATAAGTGTTTTAAAAAGGGAAGCTGTCTTTGGATAGCTTCCCTTTTTTT
>JAHDBF010000033.1 GCA_020630525.1 Saprospiraceae bacterium | reverse complement strand
CGCGACCCCGACCTTGGCAAGGTCGTGCTCTACCAGCTGAGCTACTTTCGCAATTCTTTAAAAGCGACCGCAAAGATATACTATATTTTTATTATTCAAAATAAAAATGAAATCATTTTATAGAAATGTATTATTAATATCTATATATATTGTAGTATATTTGCATCAGCAAAGCAGCGATTATTTTATAAGCGCGTTTTAGCTACGAAATCTTTCCACTTAGACTACAATATAACCCAAGTCGATTTTCTATAAACTAGATTAAATAATAAAATTTTTAATTCATGAAAAAACTGTTACAAGTATTGGTCCTGTGTTTTATGTCGGGATTTATATTTGCCCAGGATTTACATTACTCAATGTTTTTTAATTCTCCATTGAATTTAAATCCAGCATTGACAGGTGTATTTGACGGCGATCAACGACTTCATGCCAATTACAAACGCCAATGGTTTAGCGTGCCTGTTGAATATCAAAGTTTTGATATAGGTGCAGATATGAAGTTTTTAAGCGCAAAAAGTAAAAACTACTTAAGCCTTGGTGCACTCATTAATTATGATAAGGCTGGAGACCTCAATCTTCAATACACAGGCTTCGACCTTTTTGGGTCATATTCCATCAAAGTTGGAAAAGGATATTTAACACCAGGATTAAATTTAGGGGTAGGGTTTAGATCTTATGATACTACTAATGGTCTATTAGGAGAGCAATGGGATGGAAGCGCAGTCAATACCGCATTTGCACCTTTAGATCCTCTATACTTGGGTCAAAATAGTGAAAACTTAACTTTTGTAGATGTTAATTTTGGTATAAACTACAGACATAGGAAAGCATCAAGAAAATATTTTGATCTTGGATTAAGTGTAAATAATCTTACTGCTCCTTCTCAAGTATTTAACAAAGTTAATAACGATGATTCTGACCTTATTCGAAAATTTAATATCTATGGAATGATGAATTGGAAAGTACTAAGCAAAATTGACTTATTGATAAATGCTTTAGGATCATTTCAAGACCCATATCAAGAAATTGTGCTTAATGCTCAAGGTAAACTATACCTTAACGATCAGCTAAATAGAGCGCTTTATTTAGGTGCAGGATATAGAATTGATGATGCATGGTATCCAATGATTGCATTAGAGATTGAGCGAATCTATGCGGCATTCTCATATGACTTTACAATTTCTGATTTTGGAAAAGGTGATGGTCCAGAATTCGCAGTAAGATATATACTCGCCAAACTGCCTGTTGTTCCAAAAAAACCATGTCCTATTTACTAATCATAGAGGTAAAAATCTATCAAATTATATAAGATAATATGAAAAATTTAATAACACTATTCCTGGTAATAGTAGGTACAATAAATTATTCTATTGCACAAATAACTCTGGACCAAAGACTTAAAGGTGCAGTAAAAAATATTTCAGAAGGAAATTACTTTAGTGCGTTAAGCAATTACAGTGCCGCAGAAGAACTCGGAGAGGAATTAAGTGCTGAGGACTGGTACAATTACGGCTTTGCTGCCTATAAGCAAAATGCATTTGGAAAAGCAGAAATGGCACTGAATAAATACTTAGAATTGGATGATACGCCTAATCGAGCAGATGCAGTTTCTTATTTGGCTGACGCCCAATTAATGCAAGGAAAATATGAATTAGCCACCGATAATTACAATGTGTTTTTATCTGAATATTCTGATATTGATGAAGTAAAAACATCAAAAGTAAAACAGGCACTATCATCTGCAGAATGGGCTAAAATCCAAAATACCGATAATCCAGATGTGGAAGTAACGCAAATGGGAACCGAAGTAAACACAGGATATTCCGAGCATGCGCCATTTATGATTGACGATCAACTGTATTTTTCTTCATTAAGATTTGAAGTTGGAAAAAAGAAGAAAGATAAAACTACCATCTCTAAGATTCTAAAAAATGAAAATGAAATAACAGAAATTTTACCAATCAATGAAAGCTTTAATTCAGATGAATATTTAACAACTAATCCGACATTTACGCAGGATGGTAAGATAATGATTTACAACATTTGCGCTTATGGAGAAAATGACAATGTATCATGTAAGCTTTATGGCACAAGAATGCAAAGTGATGGAAGTTTCGGAACTGGAAAAATGTTATCTTCTCAAATTAATATGCCAGGGTATACTTCTACTCAAGCCTGTATAAAAGAAGGTAAAGAATCAATGACCTTATACTATGTTACTGATGCTCCAGGGGGTAAAGGTGGTTTAGATATTTGGACTGCTGAATTTGACAGTTTATTTAATTTTTCAATACCTAAAAATTCTTCCGTCAATACCTCATTCGATGAACGAACACCATTTTATCATAATGCATCAGACGTATTATACTTTAGTACCAACGGAAGAGATGGGTTTGGTGGACTAGACATATTCAAAAAGGAAGGAACTGAAATAACCAATCTTGGTTCTGAATACAATACCTCATATAATGACCTATATTTTTATCTTTCAGAAGACGAAGGATCAGGGTTTTTATCATCCAATCGAAAAGGCTCATTATTCTTGGATGAATCATTTGAGGCATGTTGCTACGATATCTATAGTGTCACAGCAAACAGTATGTCGCTAGATTTATTGGCATTAATATATGATGGTAGTACTGGAGAAGAATTATCAAATTCAAGAGTAATCCTAAAAGACCTTACAACTGGTGAGGTTATTTATGACAGTACAAATCCAGATGGAAATGATTATACTGCAAAAATCAGATGTGATAGAGAATATGAACTAACTGTTTATAAAGATGGCTACAGAGATCATTCACAAATTCTTGGTCCTTATAATGATAAATGTGGTAAAGGAAAAGTTGAAGAAAAAATCAATATTTACCCAAGTGCAATGGAGCTTGTAGTTAATACATTTGATAAAGATGGCAATATTGCTTTATTAGGAACAGACGTAGAGTTGATATGTGTTTCTACGGGTGAGAAAGCTACAAAAAACACAGGAGGTACTAATACCGTTACATTTACAATGTCTCCGGATTGTCCAAAGTATAAGTTAGTAGGAAATAAAGGTGGATATATTACGGCAATGGAAGAATTTAGTACTGCTAATATTGGTGGAACAATCACTAAAGATCTATACCTAGGAAAAAGTGCTGCAGTTGTAAGTCTAGAAGGTATGATCCCTGTACAATTATACTTTGATAACGATTACCCTAACCCAAGGACTACTGAAATTACAACTTCGAAAACGTACAGTGAAACTTATAATAGTTACTATCCTAAGAAAGATCAATTTGCTAGAGGATATATCCAGCAGGGAGGATCAAAATCAGATGTGTATAACCACTTTGACAATGAGGTAAAACGTGGACACGATAATCTGGTAGCAATGCTTGATAAATTAATTGAAGTATTAAAAACTGGTCAAACGATCAATCTATACATCAGAGGGTACGCCTCACCGTTAGCAGCGAGCGACTATAATATTTCATTAGGGAGAAGACGTGTGGATAGTGTGCGTAACCAATTAAAAAGTTGGAAGGGTGGAGTATTATCAATTTACTTAAAAAATGGTCAATTGACTTTGACAGAGCGATCTTTCGGAGAAGACACCTCACCTAATCAAGTGAGTGATGATCCAAGTAATAAATCAAAGTCTGTATACAGCCCTGAGGCATCGAGAGAAAGAAGAGTAGAGATTGACGAAATAAATTTCAATAAATAATAAGGAGTTATTCCTTCAAAATAAATGAATATCATGTTTAAGAAAACATTTAAATATTTATTAGCAAACTTTATATTATTGTTTGCTGCTTCTCAAAGTTTTGCGACACACGTTGTTGGTGGAAATCTATTATACAAATGTTTGGGCAATGACAATTATGAGATTACTTTAGAATTTGCTGTTGATTGTATAAATGGAGATGGAGCCGCCTTAGCTTTAGATAGCTTTGCGACAATAAAAATTTTCGACGGCAATAATAACTTAATGTCAAACCTTGCAAATGATGGAGAATTAACCATTGCATTTTCAGAGGTAATCAGATTAGGAGATCCAAACGTGGCTTGTAGGGTACTTGAAAACGAAGTATGTGTACAAAGACAAATTTATGTAGATACATTAAACTTACCTTTTAATCCTGATGGTTACATTCTTTCATTCAGAAGATGTTGTAGAAATAGTTCTCTATTAAATATTACTGACCCTTTGGATAACGGAGTTACACACTGGACAGAAATTAATGCAGAAGCGCAACAAATTTGTAATAACTCAGCAGTATTTAATCAATGGCCAGATGTTTATGTATGTATAAACGAAGACCTTGTTTTTGATCATTCTGCTAGAGATACAGATGGTGATTCTCTTGTGTACAGATTATGTGCTCCATCTGAGGGTGGCTCTGATTCGCAAAATTTATCAAGCCTTAATTACTTTCCACCGTTTGTTGACATACAATTTGACAATGGGTATGATCTAAATAATTTAATGGGCGGAGTCCCATTAACTATAGATGCTCAGACAGGAGTAATTACTGCAACGCCCAATACTATTGGACAGTTTTTAATAGGTGTATGTGTAGATGAATATAGAAATGGAGTGAAAATTTCAGAAACAAGAAGAGATTTTGAGTATAACGTGAGAGCATGTACTGTTCCTCCGATCTCTGCTTTCACTCCAGATACAAATCCCAAATGTGATGGTCTAGAAATATCATTTACAAACGAAAGTATTTCTTCCATCGGAAACCCACTAACTTTCGAATGGATTTTTGATCACCCAGTTGGGTCATTAATCAGCAATGAGCCTAATCCTGTTTATACGTTTCCTTCACCAGGATTGTATAATGTGGCATTAGTTACTTTTGATGGTGTATGCCAAGATACCGCTTTTGCAACGATTGGAGTTTCTACGTTGGATGATCCAACGGTAGGTTTTGATTATGATGCATTAGTATGTGGTGGACCAATAGAAGTAAATCTAATTGACAATACTAGTACCGTACAAGAAATTACAGATTATATTTGGACTGTAGTAACAAGCACAGAAACATTAACTTTTGATACTGCTAATCCAAGTTTTGAATTAACTCAAAACCAATCAGTTACTGTTACACTTGAAGTAGTAACGGAAAGTGGGTGTGCTGGCACAGTGACTAGAACTCTGGATATTATTGCAGATGGTATTGATCTAGATATTCCAAACAACTTAACAGTATGTGCTGGGGAAAGCATTTCATTTATTGATAATATTCCTGATGGAATCGACGTCCAAATCAGTCCTGCAACTGATATTATTATTTCTCAAGGAATGATAACACTAACAGGTTCAGGGACTCAAGTTCTAGGCGTATACTCTTATGACATCACATTATCCAATCAAGATTGTACTATCTCAGATGTCCTAGAATTAAACGTAGTGGAATCGCCATTAAATCCAGACATCCAAGGTGCTATTGCCTATCAATGTGGCTCAACAAATGCCATCTTAAATCCGAATGGAAATCCGAATTATAATTATACTTGGACTTCGGACGATCCTAATTTAGTATTTGATCAAAATGCAGTAAGTCCTTCTGTTTTTGTTTCTCAAGAAACCAATTTTCAAGTTGAAGTCGCCAATGGTGATTGCATCGCAATAGGGAATGTTACTGTTCAAATTGTAGATGGAATAATAGATACCGGACTTACCGATGATACACTTTTCCAATGCGGAGAAAATGGACAAATAAGTTTGAATCCCAATGGAAATCCTAGTTATGATTATAGTTGGACTTCAGATGATCCTAACTTAACAATCATAGCACCTAATGCAATTAACCCTTCGGTAAATGTTTCTCAAACTACTGTATTTACAGTTGTAGTTTCAGATGAATTTTGCTCAGAAACTTTCGATGTCACAGTAGAAATTGGACCGAATACTTTAGATATTTCTGACCTTCCTGAACAACTATTTGTTTGCGAAGGATCCAGTATTGAGCTTTACCCAGACGCAGATCCTAATTTAACTTATGTTTGGATTGCAAATGATCCAAATTTAAACTTTGACAACAATGCACCTAATCCAAATGTGGTCATTAATTTTCCAACAGAATTTTCTGTAGTGGTCAGTGATGGCATGTGTGTGACTACTGGTCAATTAAGTGTTGATTTAGGCGCAGGACCTGATGCAGGATTGGTAAATGCATTAGTACAATGTGAAGGTGATACCATAGGACTAAATCCAAATGGTAATACAAACTTTATGTACAATTGGGCTACAGATAATCCAGACATTGACATTGACACAGATGCAGTTAACCCAATGGTGTATGTGACAGCTACAACTACATTTACTGTTACTGTAACTGACCCAGATAATCTTAATTGTATGACAGAAAGTTTTGTAAACGTTCTGTTCGCAGATGGTCCAAACTTAGACGTAAATCTTGACAATATTGTTGAACTTTGTTCAGGAGAAGAAGTGGATGGAATTGCAACTACAAATGGTACTAGTATCCAATGGATAGATCCAAATGGAGAAATTATAGGACTGGGAGGTGAGGCAACATTAAGTGCAGAAACTCCAGGAACCTACATTGTAGTTGCTACTAATTTACAAGGATGTACAACTATGCAGTCGATTGAAGTAATCGCGCTTGACGATGCTATGTTAGAAATTATGAGTTCGACTGGATCGAGTATTTATTGTGCTGATGATATGGTTACACTTACTGGATCAGGAACGGCAATGGATATGATTTCAGGATTTCAATGGACAGACGCTAATGGGAATATATTGGGTACTGGTGAAGAATTAACGGTTAGTCCGACAGGAGATGCAAGTTACATTCTTTCGGGAGTGAATCAAAATGGATGTCCAGGTTCTACTACAATCACTCTAATGGAAAGTATTATTGATGTTAGTATTCAAGGAGATGAAATAGCATGTACAAATGCACAAAACGTATTGTCTGCCATTTCAAGTCAAGATAATTTAACTTATGAGTGGCAACCAGCAAATGTAATTGTTGGTGATAATACGACAGGAACAATTGTTTACAGTATTGATGGTGATACAGACTTTACACTTGTCGCGACAAACCCAGAAGGTTGTCAAGAAACTGTGGTTTATTCCGTAACAACATTAGCATCCCCAATGGTAGAAGCCTCCGCTGATCCATTAGAAATTAACATCGGTCAAGATGCCCAATTAGAGGTGACTACAGATGAAGGTTGGACATATGATTGGACTCCGTCTATTGGATTAGATGATCCTACTAGCCCTAATCCAATATTTAATACAGATGAAGAAGGTGTGTACACTTTTAATGTGGAAGTAACTTCTGCTGATGGATGTACATCTACAGCATCGGTTACGATCACTGTTAGAAGTGGAGAATGTACACAAGATTTTATTTTTGTTCCAAATATGTTTACACCAAATGGTGACAATCAAAATGATAATCTCGAGGTGTATAGCAACGTTATTACAGAAATGAGTTTAGTCATTTTCGACCGATGGGGAGAAAAAATAACAGAAATGCAATTGGGAGAATCATGGAATGGAACATATGAAGGTAAAGAATTGCCCCCAGATGTATATGGTTACTGTATAAATGCTGTGTGTGTAGATGGCGAAGAATATACAAATGCAGGAAATATCACCTTAGTAAGATAGAATACATAATAACTAAGCAAAATTTAAAAAGAGAGGTTACTTTTGTAATCTCTCTTTTAATTTAAATATATGAGCAAGAAAGGAAGGGTATTGGTAGCAATGAGCGGTGGCATAGATAGTACTGTGACAGCTATGATGATGCATGACCAAGGATATGAGGTCGTAGGGTTGACTATGAAGACTTGGGATTATGCCAGTTCTGGTGGATCGACTAAAGAAACAGGATGTTGTAGCTTAGATTCTATAAATGATGCTAGATCTATCGCTGTTGAAAAGGGATTCCATCATTACATCATTGATATTAGAGAAGAGTTTGGTGATTATGTCATTGATAATTTTGTAGAAGAATATGTTGCTGGACGTACACCAAATCCTTGTATCCTGTGTAATACCCATATCAAATGGTCTGCCTTATTAAAAAGAGCTGATGCCATGGATTGTGAATTTATTGCCACCGGACATTATGCAGATATTAAACAAGAAAACGATCGGTACTTTATCTCTAAGGCAGTAGATCCTAGGAAAGATCAATCTTATGTGCTTTGGGGTTTAAGTCAATCTTGTATGGCAAGAACAAAATTTCCTTTAGCTCCTTATACCAAAGAAGAGATAAGACAAATGGCTGCGGATTGGGGATATGAAGCATTATCCAAAAAGCCAGAATCCTACGAAATATGCTTTGTCCCTGATAATGACTACCGTGGTTTTTTAAAAAGAAGAATGCCAGGATTGGAAGAACAAGTTGCTGGAGGAGATTTTCTTAACGAAAGCGGTGAAGTAATAGGAAAACATATTGGATATCCCTTTTTTACTATTGGTCAAAGGAAAGGATTGGGACAAGCTTTTGGACAACCAATGTATGTGACTGAAATCAATGCAAACAATAACACAGTAACGCTTGGGCAAGAAAAGGATTTGATGAGAAATGGCGTTTTTGTTGGTCAAATAAATCCAATGAAATACGCAGAGATTCCCGACAATAAAGAAGTGGTTGCGATGGTCAGATATAACGACCGAGGTACCATTGGTATCCTCGAAAACCGAGAAAATGGGGTATTTGTCAATTTTCAGGCAAATGTAAGGGGTATAAGTCCAGGTCAATCTGCTGTTTTTTACGAAGGAAATGACGTTATTGGGGGCGGAATTATTGAACAAGGATTTAAATGATAAATCATGAAAAAAATTTTAACTTATTTATTACTTAGCAGTACAATATTATTTATATTCTCTTGTCAAAATGAGACTATTTTGGCAGAAGAAGTTGATTTGGAAACTGAATATTATCCATTAGGAAATGATAAAGTCTGGGAATATCAAATAGACAGTACCATATATGATAATGCTGGTAACTCCAAAACAATGAGTACTACTTTTGTAAGAGAAACCATGCAAGGCCCAATAGAAGAAAGCGAAACAGAAGTCTCCTACTTATTAGAAGTAGCAAAAAAGACAAATCTTACCGATATTTATTTTCCTACAGATCAATGGATTTTAAGATTTAGGGACAATAAATTAATTAGAATAGAAGAAAATTTAAGCTTCGTAAAACTAATATTCCCTCCAAATTTGGAAACAGTATGGGAAGGAAATCAGTTTGATCCTGATACAGAGATTTTTGTTGCCGGTGATCCAATTCAAGCATATAAAGATTGGGACTATAGAGTTTTGGACAGGTTAGATACACTTACTGTAGGCGAAAAGTCTTATAATAATATTTTACAAGTACAACAAGCCAATAGTGAAAATCAAATCGAGAAAAGATACTCCATCGAACATTATGCTTTTGGAATTGGACTTATCGAAAGAGAAATGTGGATATTAGACACACAAGATTTTGACTCTGCTCAACCTTGGGTAGAAAAAGCAGAACAAGGTTTTATATTAAGACAACGATTAATCGACCACTATTGATTGACATTAAAAAAGTCGGATACTTAGGTAAGGTTCATGGTAATCATGGATTTATTAGAGCATATCCTGATGAAAAATTAGAAGAATTTTTTCTTAAAGCTAATTTCATTTTTGTAAAAATCAATGGAAGTAAAGTTCCTTATCTAGTAGAGAAAAGAAAAGCACAAAATGACTTTTTCTTATTAAAGCTTAAAGGCTTAGATTCACCAGAAGAATTACGGAAACTATCTGACAACAATTTTTATCTAGATGGTAAATCACTACCAGAAAAATTGGAAGAAAGTAATACACAAAGTCACTTAATAGGCTATACTGCTACCATTCGCGACAACCAGATTATTGGTAAACTGATTGACTTCGAAGAGCATCCTTATCAAATATTGGCAGTCATAAATACGCAAAAAGGAAACCTAAGTATTCCTTTCCACGAAGATCTTATTTTAAATATTGATGATTCAAATCAAACCATCCAATTTGATTACGACGAAGATGTATATATTACATTAAAGTTTAATTAATATTTTAACTAAAATCTATAATAATCTCAATATCTTTGTTCTCAGCCCTTGAGAAACGAAGCTGCAAATGCGTGTTGTAATATTAGTTATCGTATTGTGCAATCTTGCACTCAATAGTTCAGCTCAGAAATATGGGTTGAAAACAAGCATTGGCACAACCCATTATCTTGGAGATTTAGCGCCCTATAGCCACAATCTCAGTTTTACTGAAGGACATGTTGCTACCACCATAGCTTTTACTTCAAAAGCTAATGAATTTCTAACCTTATTTTCTAAAGTCCTCATCGGAAAACTTTCTGGTTCGGATACAAATGCAATAGATCCAGCCCGACGTAGACGAAATCTAAACTTCACCACAGATTTATATGAATTTGGTTTTGGAACAGAAATAAGTTTGCTTTCTATTTGGCCAAAGTTTCAACGATTTGGTATTGACTTTTATCTAACCGGTGGAATCAGTGTCTATCACATCAATCCAAGAACCATGTATAACGGTCAATGGTATTTTCTACAACCACTGGCTACAGAGGGTCAAGGAATCCCTGGTAATCACATAGAAAAATATAAACTATGGCAAATAGCTTTTCCTATGGGAATAGGCTTTAGCTTCGATTTATCACCACAGATTTCAATGGGATTTGAGATTGTGCCAAGATATACTACCACTGATTATATCGATGATGTATCTTCAGACTATATTGGCACCCAACAACAAATCGATTCTCAAGGTACATTAACAGCTGCTTTAGCCAACCGTATGGGTGAATACATCTATGGTCCTAACTCAACAGAACTGATATTTGTTCAAGATGGAACTCAGCGTGGCGACCCTAATGATAGAGACTGGTATTTATTTAATAGCATCACTTTTGGGTTTGGACTTTCAAAAGGTAGGTTACCCATTAAAAAAATTAGGCTATAAATTTTAAAATACAACGCTTATTTAGCAATCCTTCTTTTCTGTCCTATCAATAGCTGCATCATGATTGCCAAAGAAATTGTCAAGGTACAACCTACTAAATTTAACCATAAATAAGAGATTTCTAAAAGATCAAAATACCAAATGATGATTACCAAAAATTCCGAAATTAACGCTGCAATGAACATTGCATTTGCTTTCACATATTTTATGAAGAACCCAACTAAAAAGATACCTAATATCGTCCCATAAAAAATTGACCCAATGATATTTACAAATTGTATTAAATTTTCAAATAAAGTTCCAAAGCAACCAAATAGGATCGCAACCAATCCCCACAAAATAGTAAATCCGCGACTTACTGTGACATATTGTTCTTCCAATAAATGCGGATACATAGATCTTTTAAAAATATCAACGGTAGTGGTAGATGCCAATGCATTTAATTCGGATGCTGTAGATGACATCGCTGCGCAAAAGAAAACTGCCAGCAATAAGCCAATCAATCCTTTTGGAAAATGATTCAAGATGAAATAGATAAAAACAAAATCTTTATCGTTAGTTTCTGCTTTTGGTAAAGCCACACTAATTAAAGATTTTACGTTATCACGAATTTCCTTTTCTTGTCTGGTAAACTCCTTCAGTTTCGGAATATTTTCATTATGAAGACCGCTTATGAATAATTCCTTTTTGAGATGATATATGGAATCAAACTCATTATTTAAAGTTTGTATTTCTTCTCTACAATCTGTCTCTAAAGCTTTTCCTATCACTTTTGGGTTGAAGAAAACGGGAGAGGGTTGAAATTGAAAGAATACAAATACCATTACACCAGTCAATAAAATAAAAAACTGCATTGGCACTTTCAAAAACCCATTAAACAACAAACCAAATTGGCTCTCTCGAATACTTGCTCCAGTAAGATATCTTTGCACTTGGGATTGGTCTGTACCAAAGTAGGAGAGTGCTAAAAATGTTCCGCCAATTATTCCTGACCAAAAGGTATATCTGTTTTCTAAATTGAATGAAAAATCCAGAATATCCATCTTCCCAGATAGACCTGCAATTTGCATCGCTTCGCTAAATCCAACATTGTCAGGAAGCTTATTTAGTATCAAATAAAAGGCAATAAACATCCCTAAAAAGATGATTCCCATCTGATATTTCTGTGTGATATTTACCGCTTTAGAACCTCCACTCACCGTGTATATTATCACCAAAACACCAATAAGAATAACCAATAATTTTAGGTTCCAACCTAAGACTGTGGATAGTACAATAGCTGGAGCATATATAGTTATACCCGCCGCAAGACCACGTTGAATTAGGAATAATACGGCTGTAAGACTCCTTGTCTTTAAATCAAATCTGCCTTCTAAGTATTCGTATGCAGTATATACTTTAAGTCTTTTATAAATCGGAATAAAAAAGAGACATATGATTACCATCGCTATCGGTAATCCAAAGTAAAATTGCACGAATCCCATTCCATCATGGTATGCCTGCCCTGGCGTCGATAAGAAAGTAATCGCACTTGCTTGGGTTGCCATCACTGACAATCCAACAGTCCACCATTTTGCCTCAGTATCACCTAGTAGATATGAATTTAAATTTTCTCTCTTTCGTGTCACCCAAGAACCATATCCTACGATTCCTCCCAATACGACAACCAATATTATCCAATCTATACCGCTCAATTGCTTAAGTTATTCATTAGAAAATAAAATGCAATGATGTACAATATGTTTGTTGCAATCACTAAAACATAAATCTTTTTTGGAACATCAATATTATTCTTCATTACCCAAAGAAATTAGGTTTGTAAAAATGCGATATGCACCTGGAACACCTGCCGGTAATTCTCTAAACCAAGATAAACTTGTATATATAAAATGTCCTTTTCCATACTCTGCAACCAATAAACTTCCTTCACCATCTGCAGGGTCTTCTCCTGGATCGTTTAGAGATAATATTGGGGTATACGCTTCATCCCATTCGCTAGGAAAATATAATCCTCTTTCTTGTATCCAACCATCGAAATCCTTGCTGGTAATTTTGTTAGGTACATTCATAACGGGATGATCGGGTGCGATGATCCTAACTTCTGCATCTTCTTGGCTCACCCTAAATCTGCCGAGTGAAATACTATATGGTCCTAAATTTTGTGATTTTAATCTTCTAGAAGTATTGTATTGGGTAATTAAGGTACCGCCGTTCTCAACATAAGTATTTAATTTTTTGATTTGAAAATCAATATCTTCAATGGTATTGTAGGCGCGTATTCCTAGAATAATGGCATCATAATTTGGCAAGTTAGCAACATCCAAATTGGAAATATCTAATTCTTCCACATCGTAACCAATGTATGTTAAACACTCTGAGATTTTGTCACCAGCACCAGGAATATAGCCTATTTTCTTTCCATATTTTTTAATGTCGAGTTTGGCAACTTTAGTTTGCTTTTGCTTGGTAACGCTTTGATATGGTATGTGTGCATAGTCAATATCAATCAATGCATTGCGATATACCTCACCATTGTAAGTTGCTTTTGGTGCAATAAATCCTGTAGACTGTTGGGAAGGAGGCGTAACCGTAAAATTGTAGTATTTTGACTCGCCCGAAGCATCTATTTCATAATCATAATTTATAGGTTCTACCTTCCATCCGCTAGGGATATCAAGAGAAACTTTTCCAGAGATATCTTGTGTACCAGAACTCAATTTTACACTAATTTCTTTGGCAATTTCATCTGGAAAAATAACCACGTCCTCGTCTATACTTACATACACAGGATCTAAAACTTCAAACGGCCTATACAGCTGACCTATAGAAGGATCTACATACTGATAAACGATATCTTTACTAAAATTGATTGCCACGCCATTTATTGTAGCAATAAAAACTGCAGTCAATGTTCTCGGTGTTTCTGGCTTACCAATCATAGATATATCATCAACATTAAACATTCCAAAACTGCCTTCATCTCTTAGCCAATAATGACTGGATTTTTCAATTCTTTCGTCTATTTCTATTGATAAATATTCTTCAAACCGTTGGTTATTAGTTAACGTATCGTTAATCTTTAATTCTTCAATTCCTACTAAGTTTATAGTAGATAGTATCATTGAAGCTTCTGAACGGTTTATCATTTCAAACTTAATTTCAATACTGTCTCCATAGGTAACTCTATGAACGTCTGCGCTTGCCTCTAAATACAAACCCATGCAAGCTTGAATGATATTTTTGACTTCTTTTAATTTTACTGGTTTCCAATAATCATCGTTCAAATTACTAATCAACTGATATACTTTTAGTAAATCCGAAATACTATTTTGCGGTTTAGTAAAATCATATTCGCTCAAAATTTTCGTCATTAATGCGCCGACAGGTTCTCCACCGTTTACCCTAGACCATGTAGTATTGATTCCATTAAAAATTGAACTTTTATCTGCTGGCATATCGCCATTTAGTAGCTCAACGTATTCTGTATATGCTCCTCTCGATCCTGCACTACCAAACCCTTGACATTTGTGCATACTTCTTGCCTCCGCAGCAATTTCAGTGTTACTTTTCCCAAGCATAGGATAATACCCGCCAATATCAAAAGACATTAAATTTGATTTATCTGCCTCTGCAAATTTTTCCCTAGAACCATAAAACCACCATGAAGTATTAAAAAACTGTCGAGAGGCATTCCATGGCTGTAATGTCGTTAATTGATCAGGATAAATACTTGCATCTCCGATCATATCAAAAGCCTCTACAGACAACATTGCAGAAGCTGTATGATGTCCATGCGTTTTTCCTGGAGTTCTATGGTCAAACCTATTTATAATCACATCAGGTCTAAACTGCCGCATGACCCTTACCACATCAGAAAGCACTTCATCTTTGTTCCAAATCTCCAATGTTTCATCAGGGTGCTTAGAATACCCAAAATCTATTGCTCTGCTAAAATACTGCTCACCACCATCCACAGATCTTGCCATCATTAATTCCTGAGTCCTTAAGACGCCTAGTAATTCTTGTATTTCCTTTCCGATTAGATTTTGTCCTCCATCACCTCTTGTCAAAGAAAGATACGCTGTTCTTGCCTTTACCTCATTTGATAAATAAGAAATTAATCTTGTGTTTTCATCATCAGGATGCGCAGCTACATATAACACAGAGCCTAAAAAATTAAGCTTTTCAATGGCAGTATAAATTTCAGCCGAATTTAATTGTTTTGGTTTTTGGGCAAATGCGTTTTGGCTGTTAAGCATCATTAAAAAGACACCAAATATTAAAATCTGGTATTTTGCAAAAAATGCGCATAATATTTTCATTTAAATTACTATTTTAAAGGTTTGGATGTAATTCTGACACAAAATATTAAAAATGCACGTAATCTTTTGCTTTAATATTGTAGGATTACATTCCATGTCAATATGACTTTGAGGATTACTCAAAAAAGTATTTAAACAATATTACATAAACAGTTGAACGTATTTATTGAATGCAAAAATTTAAACTTTCAGTATTAGGATTGGCTTTTGCTGGATCCTTATTTGGACAAGAAGCGATAGAGCCTACATGGGCGGAAGATATTGCGTGTATCGTTTACTCACATTGTACCAATTGTCATAATTCCAATGGTGTAGCGCCATTTGCTTTAGAGACCTACGACGATATGGTACTTTATAAGGATGCAATTTTACATGAAGTAGTTGTAGAAAAATTGATGCCACCTTGGCAAGCAGCTGACCCTCATGGTAAGTTTGTTGGTGACTATTCACTTTCTGACGGGCAGATATTAGCTATAAAAAATTGGTATGAAAACGGAATGGAATTTGGCGATCCAGAAAACTTATTGGACCCACCTGTATTTACCCAAGAATTTGAAATAATCGATCCAGATTTTATCATTGATTTACCAGAATTTGAGGTTCCACCAAATAATGGGACAGATCAATTTAGATGTTTTGTAATTCCTACAGATTTTGATACTGATGTATATATTTCAGGTATAGAATACGTTCCAGATAATCTAACTGCAGTTCATCATTTCTTACTTTTTCAAGATCCAGGAAATACATCAACTGACTTAGATGCAGCAGACCCCGGACCAGGATATCAGTGTTTTGGGGACATTGGAACACCTGTTCCAGAGTTACTTAGTGGATGGGCGCCAGGATCGCCAGCTTCTATTTCTCCTGATGGCATGGGATTAAAATTACCTAAAGGGGCAAACTTAGTAGTACAAGTACACTATCCTTTTTACTCTGTAGGAGAAAGAGATGCATCGAGTATAAGATTAAAAATCAGAGAGGATGTAGATAGAGAAATCAGATTTGTTCCTGTGTTGAATCATTTTACTTCTATGGTAAACGGGCCTATATCTATCCAACCTAACGAAACAAAAACCTATTATCAAGAGCAAGTAATTAATGGAAAAATCACCTTGCTTGGTGTTGCTCCGCATGCTCATTTAATATGTACTAGCTTACGAACATGGGCGGAAGCTCCAGATGGTACGATAACTGAATTGATCAACCTACCTAGATGGGATTTTGAATGGCAGGGCGAATATGTTTTCCAAAAACCTATTATCATTGAACCTGGTACTGTAATCAAAAGCGAAGGAACTTATGATAATACAATCAATAATCCCAATAATCCAAATGTACCTCCACAGCATGTTTTTGTAGGTGATGAAACTGGAGATGAAATGATGGTTTTCTTCTTTAATTTTATTGGGTATCAAAACGGTGATGAAGATTTGGTATTTGAAGATCATTTTAAAAATTATAATGATTGTGTTTCTGAAGCAGCGCTTTCGGATACAAAAAATTTAGAAGAATTAGAAATCAATATATTTCCAAATCCTGCAAAAAACTTTTTTGTAATAGATTGTTCAGAACGCATATTATCTTATACTTTATTTGACAATCTAGGGAAGGTAGTACAGAAAGAATCAAGTCAGGACATCAATAGAGTAGATGTATCGAAATTAGTAGAAGGTTCTTACTATCTACAATTAAAAACTGAAAATAGATATTATTCTAAAAAATTAAATATTACTAAGTAGCATTCACTTAGTTGTAAAAAATGAAGACCATCTATTTTAAAGGTGGTCTTTTTTTTGTGCATTAAATATTGCATATTTATAAACATGAATTTCCATAAATTATGAAAAAATTATACTTACTAATTTGGATATTTTTGATTGCCATTGCTGCATGTAAACAAGAAACAGAAAAAGTCAATTATAAGATTCCTGGTTCTTATAAGGCATTAGAATTTTTTGGGTGGTCGAGAGCGTATCCTGCAAATGATATTCCTAATGATGGTTTCGCTGCGGCTTATGAATATGCACAAAAAACAATTCCTAAATTTAATGCCATGAGAGGAGGAGATGACCGTTGGAAAATGATGGGACCGATCAACACTTCTGGCAGGACACTAACCATCGAGGTTAATCCTCAAGCAGAAAGAACAATCTATGCTGGCTCAGCAAGTGGAGGATTATGGAGAAGTAGAAATTTAGGATTAGACTCCACTTGGCATCGGATCGAAACTGGATTTCCAGTATTGGGTGTTAGCACAATCGCATTCGCTGATCAAGATAGTACTGTAATGTTTATTGGGACAGGGGAAGTATACAATGTAGATGCCACAGGTGATGATGGTGCATACAGATCGACAAGAGGATCATACGGTATTGGTATTTTAAAATCAAATGATGGTGGTGAAACATGGTCAAAATCCTTAGATTGGAGCTATAATCAAAATCATGGAGTATGGATGATAAAAGTGGACAAAAATGACCCATCGCTAGTATATGCTGCTACAACTGAAGGCGTATATAAAAGCACAGATCAAGGTGGGACTTGGGAAAATGTATTTGAAAACGAAATTGTTACTGATATAGAAATAGATCCCACGAATAGTGATAACGTTGTAGCTTCTTGCGGGAACTTTAATACACCAAATAAAGGAATATTCTATACAGAAGATGGTGGAAATACCTGGTCTGAAAGCGTGGGAGTACCAGATAGTTTTAATGGTAAAATCTTAATGGCAAGAAGTGATTCTAACCCAAATATTCTATATGCATCTGTAGGAAATGGATTTGGTTTCCAAGATGGATATACATGGCTATTAAAGTCTGTAGATGGAGGAATCACATGGGATATTGAATCCGAAAACGATTATTCTCAATGGCAAGGATGGTTTGCACATGATGTCGCCGTGAGTCCAGAAGACCCGAACGAAGTAATTACTGTTGGTATTAATATATGGAAAACAACAAATGGAGGAAGTAACTTGACTCAGGTGAGTGCAGGAGGTGTCACTTTGGGTGGCGGATCGCTGAATGATCCAGATGGTTTTGCGAATTATTCACATTCTGATCATCATTTTGTAAAATATCATCCGACTATAAAAGACTTAGTTTTGTTTGGCAATGATGGTGGTGTATTCCTATCTTATGATAGGGGAGTAACATTTAGAAGTGCCAATTTTGGTTACCAAAGCACTCAATTTTATAATGGATTTTCTGTGTCTAGATTAAATCCTGATATAGCATTAGGCGGATTACAGGACAACAGTACTTCAATATTGAGAGGCGATAGTTTATGGGTAAGAGAATTTGGCGGCGATGGTAGCTGGACGGCTACCAGCGCTTTTGATGAAAATGTATTATTCGCCTCGGCTCAAAATTTAAATATTGGAAGATCTGATAATGGCGGCAATAGTTTTGTAGGAATTACAGATTGGGAGCCCGATGAAAATCCTTTATTTATTGCTCCTTATGTGGTATCGCAATCGGAAGATGGCGTTATGTATGCAGGTGGTCGATATGTTTATCGTTCTTTAAATAATGGAAACTCTTGGGAGACCACAAATGGTGGACAACAATTAAATGGAGATCCTGTATATGCACTTGACGTGTCACTTACAGATGAAAATGTAGTATACGCAGGTACTGCTCCACAAAGTAATGACCCAACTGTTTTTGTTACTTTTGATGGAGGAGATACCTGGGAAGATCGATCATTTAATTTACCTAACCGTATAATAAACGACATCAACATTCACCCAACTAATCCTAATATTGCTATTGCAGTCTTTAGCGGTTTCCAAACTGAACATGTATTTAGAACAGAGGATGGGGGCATGTCTTGGCAAAGTATTCAAGCCAATCTACCTGATCTTCCGACCAATGCTGTAATCATAGATCACAATAATCCAGACCACATTTATATTGGCAACGATCTAGGAGTATTTATTTCTACCAACAATGGAGAATCTTATGATGCATACCAAACTGGGTTACCTACTGCCTGTATAGTTATGGACTTAAAAATATCACCTATAGACAATATGCTTTGGGTAGCAACACATGGTAACGGCACCTATAGACGTCCATTGTTATCAACTCCAGTATCTGCTATAACTGAACAACCTGAATCGCTATCAGCAAAAATTTTTCCTAACCCAACTGAAGACATATTCAACATAGAACTAGACGACTATATTCAAGAATTTGAAGTAATTGTTTACAACGGATCTGGAAGAAAAATAATCCAAGAAAAAAACAACACAAAGATTTCTTTATCAGAATTTCCATCAGGTACTTATATTGTCTCTATTCGTTCAGAGGATAAATTGATGAATCAAAAAATTGTAAAAAAATAATGCAAGAAAATAATAAAGAAAAATACTCCGAACCAAATGCTTTGAATGATGTGGCAAAATTTCATGATACTTTTCAATTGCCAATTTTGGATAATCCAACGATACCAGATGAAGATCGAACTCGGCTAAGGATAAACTTAATAGAAGAAGAATTACAAGAACTAAAGGATGCCATTAAGAACAATGATCTGGTAGAAGTGGCTGATGCATTTTGCGATATCCAATATGTACTTTCTGGTGCAATTTTGGAATTTGGATTGGGAGAAAAGTTTAAATCATTATTCGACGAGGTGCAACGATCTAATATGAGCAAAACTTGTAAAACTATTACAGAAGCAGAAGCAACCCAGAAACACTATTTGGAAAAAGGATATGATTCCTACATTGTAGAGCGAGATGGTCAATGGCTGGTCTATAGAAAGTCTGACGGTAAAGTTTTAAAATCTGTTAATTATTCTCCAGCCAATATTAAACAAAAACTAGAGGAATAGGGTAGAGAAAAATCTCTTAACCAATGAGTGAAAAATTAGAAATATAATTCAAGTTTGGTGAAGTGCATTTTAGGCAATGAATGCACTAGTTTAAGTGTAACATATCTCAAAGAAGACTAAGCTAAAGATTGAAAAGAATGCTTATAAAAAAAGGGATATCTTTACAAAAAGCCATAATGAAAACACGTTTGATCTTATTTATTCTCTTGGGAATACTTGAATCTCTTAATGCTCAAAAAACCATTGCATATGATAAGCAATGGAACGTAATTGATTACAAAGTATTCACTCCTAACATTTGTACGAATATATATTCTTTTAGGAAAGATACGGTCATTAACTCGGTTGAATACATAGCTCTATTCGTAAAACGGGATACGGCTTTTTCTTCCTCATGGCAGCCTTTAGAAATATTTATGCGGGAAGATTCTTTACATAGAATTTTCATTTTAGATAACGAAGAAGAAAAGTTGCTCTATGACTTTAACCTTATTGAAAATGACACATTTAAAATAGATATTAATCATTATGAATGTGAACTCATTGTTCATGAAGTAGATTCGATTCAATTATTAAATGGAGAAATGAGAAAAAGAATTAGACTACTAAGGAGCGATGACCCTAATCCAAATCAACCTTGGTATGGATACAAAGATTGGGTTCAAGGTATAGGGAGTACAACTTCTTTACATAGATATTACGAATCTTGTTTTACTGATTATCCTTTGGACTTACTCTGCTATTTTGAAAATGAGGCATTGCAGTATTCTAATCCCAATAATCAAGGATGCTACCTTACCCCAGTAACAAATCTAAAAATCAAAGAAAGTATTTCTATATTTCCGAATCCTGCGCAAGATGAAATTTACATTGATTCAAACGATAAAATCAAAGATGTCAAGATTATAGATGTTGGTGGAAAAACACTAATTTCTGCTAACAAAAAAACAATAAGTGTATCGACTTTGAATACAGGAATTTATGTTGTACAAATACATACTCAAGCAGGAATACATGTTCGTAAACTGATTATAGAGTAACGAAATAGCATTGTAAAACAAAATTGCCCACTTATAAAAATAAGCAGGCAACTCTCTCTAGCATAAAATATGCATCTTATTAATCGTAAATATTAATTTCTTTCTTCTAGTAACAAAAGTAATAATTAGAAGTTGAAACTTCCACCCAAAGTCATACCTATTGCGCTATATTTCTGATGAATAGGGTACTCCACTGAAGATACACTACCTAAGTTTTTGTATCCTGATATCCCTGCAAAAACGGTAAACGCTTGGTCGAGTTTATATTTTGCTATCAAACTTGCTTGGATATTATGTACTATGTTTTTATAAATTGGGGATTGACTTTTTTGTTTAGTATCTATATCTACAATATTCATTTCCCTATCAAAAATAGACCCTGAGAAACTAGATAAAATATTAATGCTGGCACCGATTTTTGAGGCTACAGACAGTCTTCTATTGATTGGAAATTCATAGCCAATATATATCGGTACAGATACTCTTCTTTGCTTATTCTTGACGGAAGTTTCAATGACATCTCCAGACACCATATTTACTGTATCAGTCACAATATTTACTCCATTGTTAGTAACGATTGTATCTATAGTTATGACTGTTGTATTATATAGGTTAGAATAATCTTTGTAGTTAAATTGTTCGTTAATTTGATCGTACTTTAATCCAAATTCTGCAAATAATCTATCGGTAAATCTAGCGCCAATTAAAAGCTCATCACTAAAGGAATAACTGTATTTTTCTGTATTAATTCGTGTTTCTAATAGCTCATTAGAATCATTAGAATATATATTCAGAGATCTATCAACGTAATTAGAGCTATGGCTAAATGAGACATATTTATCTCGTGTCTTTACTTTGAAAACCTCGCAAGCTAAGTCATCTCTTTTTGTTTCTCTTTGATAATTTATATTATTTCTAAAAATCGATCCTAAAGCATCTAATTCTACAATTTGAGAAACTCTATTACCTGGTGACAAGATGGCATTTCTATCGTCTTCAATCAATAAATTGCTAAAATTTTGGTTTGAATATTTTTTTGAGCTTGATTTTATCGGTAAACGTATTGATTCATTTTGCGCTAATAATCTTGCTGCATTTTTATTGATAAATGAACGATTAGATTGTATATTTTTTAGATTATCGTTCTGAAATTTCTTAGTGATTGGTTTAGCGGAAGTGAGCTCATCTGCTGCTAGTTTCTCTAAAGAAGCATTCTTAATAGTTTCTTCAACCGCAATAAAATCCTTGGAATTTATACTTGAGTTGGAATCATTAAATGCTATAGTTTTATCTTTAAAGTCAACGTGGATTTTTGAATCAAAGCTGTTGTAAGAGGGTAGTGTTGTAATGGCTGTTACAACAAGTCCGCACATTCCAAAAAGTCCAAATAACCAAAAAAGATTTGATCCTTTTGAAGATTTTGTTGGTAATTCTGTGCTGATTTTTGCCCACATATCATCAGGCACAGGCAACTCAGCATTGTTTAATTTCTTTTGATAAATCTTGTCTATTTTACTCACACTGCTACTCGTAATAGTTTAACAATTCTTACTTTAAGTGCTCTTTTAGCTTTAACCAATTGAGACCTGGAAGTTGACTCTGTAATGTTAAGCTTTTCGGCTATCTCTTTGTGAGAATAACCTTCTATAACGTTTAAATTAAAAACTGCTCTATAACCATCTGGTAATTCGTTAATTTCATGAATGATTTCTTTGACAGTTAATGCGCTTATTACTTCTGGTTCTATCCCTGGGTCAAGAAAATTTTCCAATTCTACGGTTGCAATTTTCCGACCAGGTCTATTGAGATTTTTAAGGGCATTATTTACCATTACCTTCCTTAACCATCCTTCAAAAGAGCCATTAAATTTAAAAGAATTCAAACCATTAAACGCTCTGATAAAACCTTCCTGTAGCCAATCTTCAGCTTCGCTATTATCTCTAGCATAACGAGCGCATACAGCCATCATTTTGGGAGCATGTGCTTCAAAAATGCTTTTAAAAGCTGCTTGATCTCCGTCTAAACAAGCTTTTACCAATTGATAATCTTGATTAGCTTTAAGTTTCAAAATAATAATTACCTATTATACTAAAGATATACATATTAACGTTTTCGCTGCCTAAGACTTGGGATCTTCCAAAATTAATGCATCATCAATAAGGTCATCACCATCGTTGTCTAAATCTTCAAATCCTGCCAAAGAGCTTGGCGTTTTGTCAATTTTTTCTGTTTCTATTTCTTGTACTGTAATTTTCCCTTCTGAGAATGTACCATAATCACCATCTGCATATTTATCTGCTTTACTGAAAAAATCGTCAGTTCCTTCTAAGAGCGATCCACTGGCATCTAAATCTTTTTCTGCAAATTCTCCTTTAGGTTTTAATGCCTCTTGTTTTTCAAATTCTTGTGCTTTAGCCAATGTTTCTTGATATTTATCAGAGATTTTATCTCCAACTTCCTCAGCTTTGTCGACCAATTTATCTTTTGCTTCCAATACTTTTTCGCCAATAGATTCTGAAATATCTTTCCCTTTATCCATTAAAACACTTCCTTTTTCTAACACTTTTTCTCCAACATCCTCAGACAATTCTCCGAATTTTGTTCCAAACTCTTTTCCTTTATCTAATACAGTTTCACCTAGTGATTCGAGTCCATCTCCAGCTTTTTTAACCATTGGATTTTCAGAAAGTCCATCTGAAATATCCTGAAACTTATCTTTTCCAGTTTCTAAAATAGACCCAGCTGTATCCTTTACAGTATCCATCAGATCACCCGATTTATCAAGAATAGTATCACCAGTTTTTTCTAAAGCTTCTTTACTTTTATTCAGCAATTCTGCCCCTTCTTCTGCTACAAAATCACCAGTTTTCTCAGCTGCAGATTTAGCAATAGAAGTTGCACCAAAAAATATTTTCTTTAAATCGTTTAAAACACTCATTTTAACTTAGTTTTCGTTTTAAAAAGAAGATTAAATGTACTAAACATCACGATAGTAATCCATTATAAATATGATTATTTATTATAAATATTTATCATATATTAGCTTCCAATACAGATTTGTACTATATACAACTCTAAAAATACATAAGAAAATTGTCTCATGAGCAGTTTAGTTTTACAAATTCAGTCCAAATTAGAAGAATATCAATCGTTACTTAACGTTAAGTCGCATTTAGCTAGCGTAAAAGAACAATTGTCTGCAAAATATTCGGAACTGAAATCAGTTACAAAACAATTACATAAAGAAGAAAAAGAATTAGATGATCTACAAAACAGTGGATTAAAAAACCTATTTTATAAAGTTTTAGGAGATAAAGAAAAGCAAATCGAAATCGAACGTCAAGAGCTATTGGCTGTTTCTCTAAAATATAATGCATTAAAGGAGGGAATCGAGCTACTCGAGTTTGAATTAGAGGTTTTAGAAAAGAAAGTCCTCAATATTGATTCCGTAAAAAGAGAAATTACTCAATTAAAAAAAGCAAGGGAATTAGAAATTACGACTGGTCCTAACTCTAGCTTAAAATCGGAATATTTGCTGCTCATTAAAAAATATGAAACAAATGTAATGTTGCACAAGGAAATCGAAGAAGCAATAGATGCTGGTCAAATTTCTCATAAAGCATTACACAAATTGGGAACACTATTAACTGAAGCTCTCAATTGGGGAAGATGGCCAAATCAAGGAAGAGGTGGTTATCATACAATGATGAAGCGTTCCAAAATGGCAAATGCAACTAGAATGGTTGCAGACATCCAAAGGCGATTGGATAATTTTGGAAGAGAAATGGAGGACCTCGGAGAAAAGAATATGTACTTCAGATTAAGAAGAGAAGATTTTGCCAATTTTACAAATTTCTTTTTTGATAATCTTATCACAGATTGGATCATTCAAAAGAAAATCAAAAATTCATTGTCAAATTTAGAAATGATTATCGATAGGATAGCGAGAGTTGTCGGATCATTAGAACAAGAATTACATCGGGTAAAATCCGTTAAAGAATCTTTACTAAAGGAAAAAGATGGCTTACTAATGAGCTAATAAAAATAGCAAAATCAAAAATAATAAATGAAGTATAAAAAACTTGGTCATACAGATATAGAAGTAAGTAGAATTTGTCTAGGAACTATGACTTTTGGCGAGCAAAACAATCAAGAAGAAGCAGATCAACAGATGGATTATGCACTTGATGCTGGCGTAAATTTCTTTGATACCGCAGAGCTATACGCTGTCCCTGCAAAACCAAA
Source organism: Saprospiraceae bacterium (assembly GCA_020630525.1). Lineage (GTDB taxonomy): Bacteria > Bacteroidota > Bacteroidia > Chitinophagales > Saprospiraceae > JAHDBF01. The sequence goes on along the minus strand of JAHDBF010000033.1, from coordinate 1,534 downwards.
AACCCAAGGTTTAACAGAAGAATTTATTGGCAATTGGATAGAGAAAAGAAAGACAAGAGAAAAAATAATTTTAGCAACTAAGATTGTTGGTCCATCACCTAACCTGACGTATATACGTTCAGATTTAAATTTTTCGGATGAGTCTATTGACACAGCACTCGAAGGTAGTATGCGTCGATTAAAAACAGACTACATTGATCTTTACCAATTACATTGGCCAGAAAGAAAAACAAATATGTTTGGCAATAGGTCTTTTCCTTCAAATGAGAAAGATGATTGGAAAGACAATTTTCTTGAGATAGCCAACAAAATGAATAATCTGATAAAAAAGGGTAGTATTCGATCTTGGGGATTATCAAATGAAACGCCATGGGGAGCAATGCATATTCTTCACCTGTGTGACAATAACGGATTAGAAAGACCTGTCAGTATCCAAAATCCATATAGCCTTTTGAACAGAACTTATGAGATTGGATTATCAGAAGTATCTATGAAAGAAAATATTGGACTATTGGCATATTCACCAATGGCTTTTGGTCTATTATCAGGAAAATATCACAAAAAAACTGATAAGCCTAATGATAGACTGAATCAATTCAAAGACTATTTATCTAGATATAATTCTGAAAATTGCTATCAAGCAACAGCTAAATATCTGAAAATTGCAGAAGAAAAAAATATGTCTTTAGCGACAATGTCATTGGCATTTGTGACGCAACAAGCATTTACAACAAGTAACATTATAGGTGCTACATCACTTACTCAATTAAAAGAAAATATTGCCAGTATTAATATCGAACTCGATACTGACTGCATTCAAAAGATTGAAGCTGTGCAAAACGAAATACCAAATCCAGCACCGTAAAAAACATAAAAAATTGGATTTAAAAAACAAAATCAACGATCTGTTTGAGTATCGTAAAATTCCAGAATTAATTAAGTTGGGCAAAATTCAAAATGGTGATAGATTGTATCAATCATTGGTTGATTTGCAGATTGCTATTTATGATTTAGACTGCTACTTAGAATCAAATTGGATAATCAAAAAGTCAAAATTAAATACATTTTGGAAGCTGATCTATCGCACAATGAATGATTGTGGTGTTGATAAAAAAGACCACAAAAAATATGGCGCGCATCTCGAACAATATCAAAAACGAGAATTAGATTTAAGAGAAAATAAATTGCCATTGAATGGTTCGATGGAGTTTTTCTATTATTACAAATCATGTGATGTACGTCTAATGCGTCAGATCATTTACGATCAATCTACGTCAAAAAGTCAACCATATTCATTGGCAGATTGGCGATATTTTGATCTAATCACTGAGGTGAATGATGATGCCGAAGATATATTTGAAGATTTAGAAACCATTAATGGAAATGCGATTTTAATATCTTTTTGGAAAGAAGGAAAAACTGTGTGTAAAAAAAGAATTTTAAATTTCATTCAAGATATTCAATCAAAAAACCAAATCAGATTTGAGAAATATCCAGAACGATATAAGCAAATGTATCATTGGACGAATGATCA
>JAHDBF010000201.1 GCA_020630525.1 Saprospiraceae bacterium | reverse complement strand
TTATCATTTCGAAAATCAAGACTAATAACTGAGCACTACCACTCCAAAACAATCTTACCAAAATGCTGACCACTTTCCTGATATTTAAATGCATCTGCGAGTTCTTCGAATCCAAACGATTTATCAATGATTGGTTTTAATTGATTTATCTCAATCGCTTCAATCATTTCATTTTGCATATCTCTATTTCCAACAGCAATACCACGTAAGTGTAAAAATTTAAAAAACAATTTTGGAAAAGTAATGGCTCCTTTTCTTCCATTAGATAAGATTCCGATAGAAGTAATGTGTCCTCCAATCTTAGATGCTTCTATAGATTGATTCATTGTAGAGCCACCACCTACGTCCAATACGTGATCGACTCCACCGTCAGAAAGTTTATAGATTTCTTTTCCCCATCTTTCATTCTCTTTGTAATTTACTACCGCTTCACAACCCAAAGAAAGTAACCGTTCTTTTTTTATTTCACTAGAAGTAGTTGCAAAAACTTTCGCACCTGCTGCTTTCGCGATTTGTAAACCATAGATGGACATGCCTCCTGTGCCTTCTATCAGTACAGAATCACCAGCTTTTAATTTTCCAGTATACATCAAACCATTCCAAGCAGTCAGTGCTGCGCAGGGTAGAGTAGCTGCTTCTGCATAGCTAAATCCTTTTGGTATTCTTGTTACAGAATTTTGATCTACACAAGAATGTGTCGTCATGTATCCATCAATAGTCTCTCCAGATACACCTGCAATTTTTTCTAATTTAGGAGGTCCATCAATCCATCCAGGAAAAAACATTGACATCACTTTATCCCCAATTTTCCAATCTAGTACATCTTTGCCGATTGCAAGCACCTCACCTGCACCGTCAGACATTGGAATCCGATTATTCATTACCGGAATACCTCCAATAGCAACTAAGTAATCATGATAATTTAAACTTGTCGCATGCCAACCAACCAAAATTTCGTTGTCTTTAGGAGTAGGATTTGCGGATTCTACAATTTGCAAATGCTCCAATCCTCCTCCATTGGTAATATGAACTGACTTCATAATTCTAGTTAAAATTCAAGTAATAATAATTAAACGTATCTCTTGTCTACTGTAAAATTCTCTGGATTTACTCCTTGGGCAGAACTGAAGAATCCCATAAGATATTTCATTACTTCCTCCTTATCTGCACCTGGATAAAAAACCTTTCCAAACTTTATTTTTCTAGTTGGATTGTCTCCAGTAAAACTAACGATAGGTACATTTGCGGCTTGTGCTACGTGATAAAATCCAGTTTTCCATTGATCCGTTTTGCTCCGTGTTCCCTCAGGAGCAATGATCATTGCAATCTCTTCATGCTTTTTGAAAATATCTGCTAGCAATTGGACTTGATTTCGTTTAGTCCCATCTGGATTAGCTTTCCGTTCGATACCAACTCCACCCAGTGGTTTTATCACTAAACTTAGTGGAAATTTAGTCCAACTTTTTTTGATAACTACTTTGATAGGAACACCCCAAGCAACCATTGTTATTGTTCCAAAATACCAATCCCAATTCGAAGTATGGGGAGCAAATACAAAAACACATCGTTTAATTTCTTTAGGAATTTCTGTGGTAAGTTTCCACCTAGAAAACTTCACCAATATTTTAGCAATACCTCGGAATAGACCCATGACTCAAGATTAATTTTTGCAAAGATATAATTATTGTATTGCTATCGTAGAACCACCGTTGAGATAGAATTGGAAGATACTCCTAAATCGATAGTGCCTTTTCCCAGTTGCTGATTTCTTTTACAAAGTAATTGGGTTTTTTTGCCCATTTAAAATGACTAGGGTTGTCAATTTTGGAGTCAGATTGACTGACATGCGCGTACTTAATTTCGGATTGATTATCAAATTTATTAAACAATTCTTTAGCCGCCGCTGGTGGTGCAAAATTGTCATTTTCCAGTGTAATAGAAAATATTGGCTTTTCCGTAATTCTTAATGCGGATTCATAATCAAAGTCAGTATTTTGAAGATTGTACTTTCCATTAAAGAGATTGTACGTCCAATCTTTCATAACAGTTCTAGCTTCTGTACCAGCAAATCCTACCAACTTTCCAGGATAATAACCAAAAATTTTACTCAATGGATTGATCAATCGTCCAAGTGTTTTTAGCCTAAATTTTCTTCTTCCTTCCCAATTTTCACAGTAAACACTGCATGATGCAATAAGGACCAATGCATCAACCAAATGTGAAAATCTTGCTGTTAATAAAGAGCCAATTTGACCACCAAGACTATGACCCAATATGATGATACTGTCACTTTCTAATGCTAGTTCGGCATGTTCTATTAATTCACTTACATCTAGGATAAGTTCCTCATAGCCAAAGTCTACCTTCCTTGACGGTCTTACTGTGGAGTGACCAATCCCTCTCCAGTCAGCAGTAATTACATTGTAATTTTCTTTGGCTAATTGAGTCGCGATTTCTTCATAATATGACGCTCTAACACCCATCGCCGGCAACAGATATATTGTCTTGCTGCTTTCCTCTTCTGCACGGAACAAAGTGTATTTGTTTTCACTTTGATCTCTGTATGTTATATTAATAATATTCATTATATGAATTCAATTGGGCGTCGAAATTACACTTTTTGTATCAATAGACAATAATCAATGATTATTTATCATCTTTAAGTTTAAAATTGGCACAATTATCTACATTTTAGTGCTGAAATTTGCCCATTTAATGACAAATATTTAGGTATTTAATACATGAATAAAAAATGTTATGTGAAAGAATTACTTTAGTAGGATAAAATCCAATGATGAATTATATCGCTCATGCTATTTAACACAATAGAATTTGCATTTTTCTTTCCTTTAGTATTCTTGATTTATTGGTTTATTGTCAATAATAATCTCAAGTTACAGAATTTTTTCATCTTAATATCGAGCTATATTTTTTATGGTTGGTGGGATTTTCGATTTTTAGTGCTGATTGCATTTAGTTCCTTAATTGATTACACTTTAGGTATTTTAATTGATGATTCTACTGATGATCGGAAACGGAAATTTCTCTTGAGTATAAGCCTTATTGTCAATTTAGGATTTTTGGCATTTTTCAAATATTATAATTTTTTTATTGAAAGCTTTGTAGATGCGTTTAGTGTTTTTGGTGTGGCAATGGATCCCAAAAGGTTAAACATTATTTTACCAGTTGGAATCAGTTTTTATACCTTTCAGACATTAAGTTATACCATAGATATTTATCGAAAAAAACTAAACCCTTGCAAAACCCCCATTCAATTTTTTGCCTATGTAAGCTTCTTCCCACAACTGGTGGCAGGACCGATAGAACGTGCAAAAAATCTATTGCCACAGTTTAGTAAACCAAGGAAGTTTGAGTATGATAAAGCAACAGATGGATGCAGACAGATTCTCTGGGGTTTATTTAAAAAAGTGGTCGTTGCAGACAATTGTGCCGTAGTCGTAAATGATGTGTTCGCTAATTATCAAGACCAGCCGGGAGGTATGCTATTATTGGCTGCAGTCTTTTTTTCCTTCCAAATTTATTGCGATTTTTCTGGTTATTCTGATATTGCTATTGGTTCAGCAAGATTGTTGGGTTTTGATTTGAAAAAGAATTTTGCTTTTCCATATTTTTCTAGAGACATTGCAGAGTTTTGGCGCAGATGGCATATTTCACTTTCTACCTGGTTTAGAGATTATGTCTACATTCCACTTGGTGGAAGCCGTGTTTCTAAGACGTTGATGATCAGGAATACCTTTGTAATTTTTATAGTGAGTGGTTTTTGGCATGGAGCCAATTGGACCTTTATTTTTTGGGGAATGCTAAATGCATTTTATTTTCTACCACTTCTATTAAATGGAAAAAATAGAAAGTATACAGATACCGTTGCTAAGGATAATATACTACCCAATTTAACAGAAATTTTTCAAATCCTTTACACATTTTCCATAGTTACGATAGCATGGATATTTTTTAGAGCAAGCTCAATTAGTGATGCATTTTTATATATTAAAAAAATGTTTAATATATCAATATTTTCTTTAAATGCAGATTTGCTGGGTCGTAGTTGTATGATTGCTATTGGAGCAATTTTTATTTTGATTTTTGTAGAATGGATACAAAGGAAGAAAGAACATGGATTACATTATTCTATAGAATCCAATGTAATTTTTAGATGGTGCAGCTACCTTGCATTGATTGTAGGTATCTTCTATTTTTCAGGAGAACAGCAAGAATTTATTTACTTCCAATTTTAATCGAATGAAAAAATTCTTAAATAAATGTTTGTTGATTTTTGGAATATTATTTTCGATAGGGATTATAGGTTTAATCATTCCAGAATCCAGCATTAAAGAAAATCTACATTACACCATATTTGATAAACATAATTTATTAGAAAAGCCATCAGGTAAATCAAGGATTATTTTAGCAGGAGGTTCCAATGTTTCTTTCGGCATAAACTCAAAAACAATTCAAGATACGTTTGATGTGCCTGTCGTCAATACGGCCATTCATGCAGGTTATGGATTGAAGTATAT
>JAHDBF010000032.1:25614-27156 GCA_020630525.1 Saprospiraceae bacterium | reverse complement strand
ACTGCCTTTACTCAAGCAAGCTTGAATATGGAATTATTGGCTTTAGAAGACCCTGCTTCTGTTAGTTATAATGAAGTTTGGGGATATAATGCGCCTTCAGGAAAAGAAATTGCGATAATAGGCAGTAGAACCCACATTTACTTTTATGATGTAACTAAATGTTATGAACCTCAACTATTGTTAACATTTACTGGTGGAGAAAATAACACTTGGAGAGACTTCAAAACATATGGACACTATGCCTATGGAGTATGTGACAGTTGTAATGAAGGAATACATATTTTTGATCTTTCTGATATAGATAATGGTGTAGTAACACATGTAAATACGGTAACTAGTTTTTTTGGTTCAGCACATAATATCTATATAGAAGAGGCTACAGGTAAACTTTATGGAGTTGGTGTTCCAGGCTCAACTGATGTAAGCATTTTAGATTTGACCGTAGATCCAGCCAATCCAAGCTTAATTGCAAATTTAGATCTGGCAGTTGATGTACCAATGAATACTTGCTCGCCTTGTTACGTCCATGATATTTATGTCAAAAATGATATAGCTTACGCCAATCATGGCTGGGAAGAAAGCTATTCTGTATATGATTTATCTGATCCATCTAATCCTGAATTCCTAAATACTGTTGCGATGGGGAATGGTTACAACCATAGTAGCTGGACCGATGCGGAAGAAAATTATGCATATGTAGCGGTAGAAGTTCCGTCTGGAGTTCCAATGCAAGTAGTAGATTTATCGAATCTTAATGATCCTTTAAATGATTTGTCTGTAGTAAATACGTTCATCGATCCAGAAACAGATGATAACCCTACGCCACATAATCCCTTTGTAAAAGATGATTATTTATATATCTCATATTATACTGATGGTCTTAAAGTTTATGATATAACTGACAGGGTTAATCCAGAGCAAATAGCCTTTTACGATACTGCAGTCACAAATGCAAATGGCGCCTGGGGCACTTATCCTTTTTTGGATTCTGGATGTCTTCTCATATCTGATATGAATTTTGGTTTACATACGGTGCAAGCTGATATAGGTATAACAGATACTTGTACTCCAGTAATATCTAGAACAGGAGTAGAGTCAACTCCATTGGTTTCTGCATCAAATTATTTATCATCAAATGCAATTATTACTACATTTTCAGAAGTAATTTACTCCGCAGAAGACTTTGTAGAACTCACTAGTGGATTTGCTACAAGGTTAGGTGATTTTGAAGTAAAAATAGATCAGTGTACATCAAACAATTAATAGGTATTTACGTTATACATACGCTTATTACAGTCTCTTCCTTTTAGTTCAATTTTTACAACCTCCAAAAAACGATTAAATACAACTAATGAATAAGTTATTTTTATTGTTCATGTTGGTGTTTGTTAATAGTCTTTTAGCACAAAACACCTTTAACATGGACTTACTATCAAGTTATGATCCTACCAATGATGGCTTTAATGATGTTTGGGGATATACTGATGAAGAAGGAAACGAATATGCAATTGTAGGAACTAAAGATTCTATCTATTTTGTTGA
>JAHDBF010000032.1:22882-25514 GCA_020630525.1 Saprospiraceae bacterium | reverse complement strand
GTCAAAGTATATGATATTTCTAATCGAGAAAATCCCACGATGGCTGGATATGTCGATATACATCCTAATAATGATGGAAGTGGATATTCTGGATTTGCGGGTACTTGGGGTGTCTACCCATTTTTTGAATCTGGGTGTATAATTGCTTCAGACGATGTAAATGGGTTAAATATGATGCAGTTGGATTGGCAAATCTCCGATACTTGTACACCTATTGTTGAATTGTCAAATACAATTGCCAATGATGTATATTCTGCGTCTAATTATCTGCGATCTGATGGAATTGTACCTTCTAATTCAAATGTGGTTTACCAAGCAGAATTTGCTGTAGAATTGAATCCTGGATTTGAAGTAGATGCAAACGCAGATTTCGAAGCTAAAATCGAAAACTGTATTCCTAACAATTAATATACTGTTACTACATAGAGAATAATACGATATTCTCATTTCCATTTTATAATTTAGGGTTCTAAATCAATATTAATATGAAATTAATTAAGAGCCTTGTTATAAGTTTAGCTTTACTGATGCCATATCTCAGCTTTGCAGATAATGGTATGTGGTTGCCATTACTGTTGAAATCGCTAAATGAATCAGAGATGCAATCCATGGGTATGAAGCTTACCGCTGAAGATATTTACAGTGTTAACAATGGAAGTCTCAAAGATGCCATTGTACATTTTGGTGGATTTTGTACTTCTGAAGTTATCTCTTCGGAAGGACTTTTATTGACAAATCATCATTGCGGATATGGACAGATTCAATCTCACTCAACAGTGGAAAACAATTTACTAAAAGATGGTTTTTGGGCAAAAGATCACAGCGAAGAACTACCCAATGAAGGCCTTTTTGCCACATTTATTGATAGAATAGATGATGTATCTACTAAAGCATTAATGCGAGTAACCGAAAATATGTCTTCTAAGGAAAGACAGTCAACCATAGATAAAAACATCGAAGAAATAAAGAAATCTTACAAGCTTGAAGATTATCAAGAGTTGGTTATAAAACCATTTTATAAAGGAAATCAATACTTTGCTTTTGTTACTACAATTTACAGAGACGTTAGATTAGTAGGAACTCCTCCAGAGTCAATTGGAAAGTTTGGTTCGGATACAGATAACTGGGTATGGCCAAGACATACAGGAGATTTTGCGTTGTTTAGAATTTACGCTGACGAAAATAATTTGCCTGCTGAGTATAGTCCAGAGAATAAACCATACAAACCAAAACATCATTTGCCAGTATCATTGGATGGTGTTGAAGAAGGTGATTTTACTTTGGTATTCGGTTTTCCAGGTAGAACTGATCAATATTTGCCATCATCAGCGATCAAGCAGACAATAGAAAAATTAAATCCTGCAAAAATATCGATAAGAGATGCGGCGCTAAAAATTATAAATAAATACATGCGATCCGATGAAACCATAAGATTACAGTATGCATCAAAATTTGCGAGAGTAGCGAATTACTGGAAAAAATGGATAGGTGAAAGTCAAGGATTAGAAAAGTCTAATGCAGTACAAAAAAAGAAGAACTTTGAAAAAAAGTTTATTGAAAAAAATAAAGGAAACGACTACGCAAAATTGATTCCACAATTTGATCAATTATATACTGCGAATGAAAAATTCGCCTACACAAAAGATTACTATAATGAAGTTGCCAATAGAAATATTGAGTTAATGTCATTGGCAAGAATTTGTAGAAACTTAGTGGATAGATATGAAAAGAATGGCGAAGAAGGCTATAACGCATATCTCCAAAGGGTTAAAGGCTATTTGTCTGGCTTTTATAAAGACTACAATGCAGACATTGATGTAGAGGTATTTGCAAAGTTGGTTGATATGTATGTAAAAAATGTTGACCCAGCTTTTGTTCCTAAAGAACTCATGATTAGAGCTAAAGATTATACTGCATATGCAAGTGGGTTATTTTCTACATCTACATTGGCATCTGAAGAGAAAATGATGATGACATTGGATAAAGATCCTGAAGAAGTTATTAAAGTTTTAAATGAAGATCCAGTATATCAGTTAGGAAAATCTTGGTCGCAATTAATTGATAAAGAAGTGAATGTTTCTTATAATAAAAACAAAACATTGATTGATTCTTTACAGCGGATTTACATGAAAGGTATTATGGAAACTTTTCCAAAGAAAAAATTCTATCCTGATGCAAATAGTACAATGAGAATTACTTATGGTCAAGTAAATGGCTATAGCCCAAGAGATGGCGTATACTATAATCCAGTTACTTATCTTGATGGAGTAATTGAAAAATACCAACCAGGTGACTATGAGTTTGACGTACCAGCAAAATTGATAGAATTATACGAAGAAAAAGATTACGGACAATATGCAGATACCAATGGTAAAGTGCCTATCTGTTTTCTAGGAAGTAATCATACCACTGGAGGAAACTCAGGAAGTCCTTCTATCGATGCACATGGTAACTTGATAGGGTTAAACTTTGATAGGGTATGGGAAGGAACTATGAGTGACCTTAATTATGACCCTACAATTTGTAGGAATATTATGGTTGATATCCGTTATGTTCTTTTTGTTGTAGATAAGTTTGCTGGAGCAGGGCACTTAGTAGAAGAGATGGACTTGGTTCATCCAAAGGCAGAGTA
>JAHDBF010000032.1:0-22782 GCA_020630525.1 Saprospiraceae bacterium | reverse complement strand
CTGGAGCAGGGCACTTAGTAGAAGAGATGGACTTGGTTCATCCAAAGGCAGAGTAAAAATAATTTATATAATTACAGACAAGGGATCGATTCATTAAAATGAGTTTGATCCCTTTTTTATTTGCGCAATTTATTTATTGTAAATTTAATTCCTCAAATTGTCCCCTTTTGAGAAACTGCCTACGTCACTTAGGTGAAAACACTATTAAAACAAATTAATAGTTATTTTAAAATTTAAAAAACAAACTAATGAAAGATTTTATGTTAATTTTTTTAGGTACTGATTACAATGAATTAGGTTTATCTCCTGAGCAGATTCAAGAAAGAATGGGAAGATGGTTTGCATGGAATACCAAAATGAGAGAGCAGGGAATTGTCAAAGCGGGTGATGCACTCCACCCTGGTGGAAAGCGTATCTCTGGTAATGATCGAACAATTACTGACGGACCTTGGGTAGAAAGTAAAGAAGTGATCGGAGGATTTTACCTTATTCAAGCAGAAAGCTATGAAAAAGCAATTGAAATTGCACAAGGATATCCTGATTATGATTTGGACGGAACAGTCGAAGTCAGAGAAGTTGTAGATTTTAATATGTAATGGATAATCTAGTAATAAGCCATCTTTTCAGACATCAGTTTGGAAAGATGGTTTCCATACTGACGAATATATTTGGCTTTGAACATCTGACCACGATCGAAGATGCAATCCAAGATACCTTTATTCAAGCGCTAAAATCGTGGCCAAATAAGATGCCAGATAACCCAGAAGCTTGGCTAACGGCTGCTGCTAAAAATCGCGTAATAGACATATTTAGATCTTTAAATGCACAGTCAGAACGAAACAATCAATTTTCAAATTCTTTAGAAAAAGAAGAAATTGACGCATATTTTTTAGATGAAGAAATTTCTGATAGTCAATTAAAAATGATTTTTACGGCATGCCACCCAACATTAGATGCTAAAGATCAGATTGCATTTGCATTAAAAACAATCTCTGGATTTAATACTAAGGAAATTGCAGCAGCATTATTGTCAAAAGAGGATAGTATTAAAAAGCGTTTGCAGCGTGCTAGAAAGTCAATCATTTCGAACCAATTGAAATTTGAAATCCCTGAAGGTACAGATCTACATACGAGGTTAACTAGGGTTTTAGAAGTAATCTATGTTATATTTAATGAAGGATTTCATTCTAACAAAAAAGATATAATTGTCAGAAAAGAATTGTGCGGAGAGGCATTGCGATTGATTAAGTTGATACTTAAAAATCCTAATTTAAGAACTTCTGATTCTTATGCATTGATGGCATTACTTTGTTTTCATTCTGCACGGTTGGAAAGTAAGGTAAATGAACTAAATGAGCTAATTCCAATCTCAAAACAAGACAGATCAAAATGGTACTTTCCGCTTATTGCAATTGGTAATGATGCAATGAACAAAGCCTTAGAAATATCTCCTAATCATTCTGCTTATCATTATGAAGCGGCAATAGTGTCAGAACATTTGAGAGCACCTACTTACGAGCATACAGATTGGAAAAGTATTGCCTATTGGTATGAGAAGTTAAATGAATTTAATAACAATGCACACACTTCTTTAAATCTTGCAATTGTTTATTTAGAACTAGGAGAATTAGAACAAGCTTATATGAGTTTAATAAGTATTGATGAGAACGTGCTGGTGGATAAAGCATATTTGTATCATGCTACTATGGCAAAATATTATCATTTATCACAAAACAAAGAGTTATCTATTCATCATATTGACATAGTCTTATTAAGTGAAATTAGTCCTGCCGAAAAATCATTTTTTGAAAAAAATAAATTGGAATATAGCTGATTTATTAATTAAAAGTTTACTCTATTAAAGTAATATTCCCTACTTCAATTTGGATGTCGCCATAGATGTCTTCAAGTTCTATTATGTAAACGTATACACCTGGCGTTGCGTTTTGGCCTTCAGTTTTACCATCCCAACCTAAGCTGGGATTATTGGGAATAAAATTTTCTTTATAAAAAACCAAATTCCCCCAACGATCATAAATATTAAAACTGGAAACTTGAACTATTTTATCATCTGTAAATATTGAAAAGTAATTATTGCTATCGTTAATATTTGGGTTGAAAACGGTAGGCAAGTATATGTTAGGAATAATTTCTTTAGTTACCCTAATGATGGTGGAATCTTGGCAGCCATTTTCATCAATAATTGTAACTATGTAATCCGTTGATATTTCTGGATTAATTATTATATCATTTAGACAATCAACACAAGATACACCTTCTTCCTCTGACCAAAAGAGATTAAAAATTTCATTTAGATTTACGTTAGTTTGTAAATCAATTTCAGCTTGATCATCTACTTTAAGAAATATATTATTTGATGAAGCATCTAAAGTTAAATTGCTGCCTTCGGGTAAATCTATAGTCTCTTGAAACAAACATTCATTAGCATCTATGACTTCGATATTATATAGACCTGCAGTTAAGTTTTCTAAACTATTACTTTCAATGATTGAGTCATTGATGCGGTATTCAAAAGGAGGTTCGCCTCCTAAGACTTCATTAATTGTGATTTGTCCATCAGCATAATTTCCACATGGCGAATGAGATGTGCTTATATCCAATTCAAAAGCCAAATCTATTTGTAATTGTAAATTTACAAGTGCAGAATCACTACATCCATTGTTGGAATCTGTAACAACCAAAGTGTACATTCCGGGTTGGTTTAGAATGGGATTTTTATTATTTTCAAAATCGATAATTTCCCCTTCTAACGACCATTCATAGGTTAATGCTGAACTGTTGGTTCCAATAATATTTGTGTTTAACAGTAACTCATCACTATTGCATGGGATGACCACATTTTCTTCTAAATCAATTATCGGTGAAGTATAATTTTCTATAATTTCTATTGACCCAATGACTTCACATCCAGTATCTGTATTGGTGTTTTGTAAATAATAAACTCCAGCTTGGTCCACTTCGTTAATAATGTCATTCTGACCAATAATCGGTTGCATGTTTTCATCTAGCCATTGCAAAATATAATTTTCTCCAATGGCAGAATTTGAGGCATCTATAACTACCGTTTCATTTAAACAATTTAAGTCTACTGGTTCATTAAAAATCACTGAAGGATAATCTTCTAAACCGATAATTGTTTCTACAGTTTCAGTAGAACATAAAGTCAATGTATCCAGAGCAATTAGTGTAACATCACCAGCATTTGCAACCTCAATTGTTGTTTGATTTGGAATTATAACGCCATTAATTTTCCACGAATAAGCAATATCTTGTTGTGGATTATCAACAGAAAGTGTAATACTCTCAACATTGCAATCTATCATATTGCTCGGACTTACCAAGATATTTGGATCTGGAAGATCTCTAACCTCAACCATAAAATCTCCTACAATATCAGGTCCACAACTCGAAACAGTTACATTGTAGGTTGTTGATTCTGTTGGACATACTTCTATGGATTGACCAGTTTCTCCGGTACTCCAAGTGTATCCATTACATCCTTGTCCTGCATCGAGAGTATAGCAGGTTTCTGGACAACCTGGACCTATAGTTTGGTTTGCTGTGGTGATCCCTCCAGAATTAATTTTAATAGGATAGGTTATTAAATAATAGCATCCTCTTGCAAAACTCCAAGCGCCAGACTCTCCATCATTTGTAATAAAAAATGATATGCTTTCATAACGAGTACCAGCTTCATAGGGACAATATCTAAGTCTAAAAGAAAAACTTGGACATCCATTTCCTTCACAATCTATTCCATAATTATCTTCAGGAGATCTACAAATTTCACATTCTTCCGGAGAGCAAGATCCACAATCTCCTGGGCCAGGAAAGTTTTCTTCACAAAGATCATAAAAATAACCATCGTAGTATGTGTTGCCTGAGCAGTTGCCAGTTACTTCTTGATAATAACTCCAACCTTCCCCAATATTGCCAGCTCCAAAAGCATCCCAACCTGGGCTAGCATTAAAAGATATTCCATGTATCCATGCTATGTCTATAAGACCTTGCGTCCAATTATAGCTTAAATCTATTTCCAATCGTATTTCTCCACAATTGGTTGCTGTTATTTCTAAATCTGATCCTAAAGTTTCATTTCCATTCGCTATTGCCGTAGATATATTAGAAGCACCTTTGTCAATTGTTGCTCCAGTAACATTTGTGATTTGTACTTGTATATTGGTAAGTTCACAATCAATTTGGGCTGAAATTTGATTCTGTAAACCACATGCTATAAAGCATAAGAAATGAAAATATTTTACCAGTTTGTACATAATGATATATTGTCAAAATAAGAATGAACTTATTTTCAATTAATATTAATGATAAAACCTTAAAGTGTAAAGCAATGAAGATAATTATACTATAATATTTTCTTTTTTCTAAGCTAGGAGACTTCCGTTGGTTTTTTAGTTAGTATATTTTATTCTAATGTTGCAAGTTTTCATCTTTTGATAAAATGTTAAAAATTACTTTATCATACAATCGATAGAATCTTTATCAATCTTTGATGATTTGCTTGCGCATTAAGCATTTTTTCTAAATTATTTTTATTCTCTGCAACTTGCTTATCACTCAATGGATTTAATGATTGGTCATCAAAATTGTCCAAACTAAAAATATGTATTCCCCATCGGAGTAATGTATTATAAAATGGATTTGACTCCCATAAAAAGACTTTTTTTCCAGCATACAATTGAGGGATTAAAGTACCTACGCCTTGCTGTCTTAAGTGACCATAGATGACATAACTTATCTCCTCGATACGTTGTGTAAATTCTTCTAACGGTAAGGTATCTTGGATCAAGTCATAATCAAAATTCAAAGAGTCCAACTTTCTCTTAATCTCTTCGGTATATTTTTTTGATGCACCAGCAATAGGTAAGATAATTTTCTTATTTGCTATTTGTGTATCTGATAATATTTTCAATATATCTAAGTGATTATTATTGGGGTCATCAGAATTTCCTATTAAAATACTTTGGTTGCTTTCTATTGATTTTATTACTGGCATTTCTTCTAGTGAGAAGTAATACTCCATAGGTACATACCTATAATTATGGCCCAATGTTTTTTCTACTAGGTCATACTCTTCTTTATAACCGACAAAATAATTTATCTGTGCCAAAACATCATAAACAGATTGGTAAGAAGGCATGCTTAATCCTTGCTTAAAGCTTTCTACCCATTTTTTTCTTGTAGGTAAATATGATTTACTTTCAGAAAGAATGTAATCATTTCTTATGCTTGGTAGACGATAAAAATCTGCGCCCCACATCACCCAAGCCAAGGTATTATTCTGCAATTCAGACTTTAAAATCAGGTACGCAATACTTGTACTTAAGAAATGGATATAAACGCAAGAGAAATCCCTTTTTCTAAGTGATTTTAATGTCGCCCCAAAATTTAATTTGATCCGTTTTCCTGATTCACACCAAGTTATACTTCTATTAGCATCAACAATTACAAAGATGTCTTTTGGAGAAATACGATGTATTTTTTCTATGATTCTTTCTGTATAGAAAGGAGATTGTATGATAAAGTGTAGTTTCAAATCTTAATCAACATTTTTTGTTTTAATTGTCAGCCATTGTACATATTATAGTTTTCGTAGATATCTGACAATTTTAAATGCCAAGTCATCTTTTGTGGTATCATATTTGAATATTTCAATAATGTTAAACTTGAGATATGACTCGGATTATGCTCTTTGTGGCAATATTGTTAAATTATTCTTGTAATACAACCAAAAACGTGGTTTATTCTGATTTTGAAACACTAGATACGCTAGTTGTTAGTTCTACAAGAATACAAGAACCCAACGATAATGAATTACCAAAATACAATCCTGCCGCAGAACGAGTACACGATTTACTCCATACTAAGCTAGAACTTTCCTTTGATTGGCCAAACCAATTGGTTTTTGGGGAAGCAGAGTTGACCTTTTCACCAGTATTTTATGATAGTGATTTTTTAGTATTGGATGCACACAATTTTGATATTCAATCAATAGCAATAAACCGTAATAGTGAATTAGAATATAGCTATAATGGCAAGCAAATATTCATTCAGTTAGATAAAAAATATACTCAAGAAGAAGAATACAAAGTATCTATTGTTTATACAGCAAAGCCTGCGGAACAAAAAGAAGGCGCATATTATGGTGGTCAAGGATTGTATTTTGTAAATCATGATAACGCAGATAGCAGCAATCCACAGCAGATCTGGACACAAGGAGAAACAGAATATAATTCTAGGTGGTTTCCAACTATTGATAAGCCTAATGAAAGATGTACTCAGGAAGTATTCTTAACTGTAGATAAAAAGTTTAAAACCTTATCCAATGGCGTCATGATTTCTTCCGAAGAAAATGACGATGGTACACGGACTGATTATTGGAAACAGAGTTTGCCTCATGCACCATATTTATTTTCTATCGTTGTGGGAGAATACGCTGTCGTCGATGACCAATGGGAAGATACACCAATATCTTATTACGTAGAACCAGAATATGCCATTGATGCAGAGCAAATTTTTGATCATACACCAGAAATGATGGAATTCTTTTCTGATATTTTGGATTTTCCATACCCTTGGGAAAAATATAGCCAAGTTGTTGTAAGAGAATTTGTTTCGGGAGCAATGGAAAATACTACTTGCTCAATTTTTGGAGATTTTGTCCAGAAGACGAGTAACGAATTAATAGATTCAGGAAACGATAATATTGTTGCACACGAATTATTCCATCATTGGTTTGGGGATCTAGTTACATGCGAAAGCTGGGCAAATCTAACGCTGAATGAAGGTTTTGCAAATTATAGTGAGTATCTGTGGCAAGAATATAAATATGGAAGTTACGAAGCAGAGCACCACAGAATCAATGAGAAAAATGCATATATAGAATCTACTTTTGCTGGTACTCACCCATTGATCCATTATGGATATAATGACAAAGAAGACATGTTTGATGCACATAGTTACAATAAAGGTGGATTGGTATTACATATGCTAAGAAACTATGTAGGAGATCGGGCATTTTTCAAATCCCTAAACAAATACCTTACAGAAAATCAATATACTGCTGTCGAAGTTGATGAATTAAGATTGGCTTTTGAAGATACAACAGGTAAAGATCTAAATTGGTTTTTTGATCAGTGGTACTTAGACGAAGGACACCCAAGTCTGGCTTATGACTATGAATACGACGCATCTGCAAATACAGTAATGCTTGATATATCTCAGACGCAAGATCCAGATGAACACAGACCAATTTTTATAATGCCAACAACGGTAACTGTATATTATAAAGACAAATCCTCAGAGATTTTTCCGATCATAATAAATGAAAGAAATCAAGCATTTGACCTAAAAACTAAGGAAGCGCCTGCTGTTGTTGTTGTTGATGGTAAGCATGATTTATTGGCTTCTATAGATTATGACTTTAGTACGGAAGAATGGATGTACCTGTACAATCTATCTACAGAATTTGAAGATAAATTTTCTGCATTAAAGGCATTGAAATTAAAGCCAGTTGCTACAGAGGTGTTTAAAAACGCAGCAAATCATCCATATTATTATTTTAGGAATATGGCACTTGGATATGAATTTGCAACCTATAATGATGAGGACTTAGCTGACATAATCGTTAATGATAAGCACTCAAAAGTAAGAGCAAACGCACTATCTATCTTAATAGAAAAAAGTCCCAAAACTGCATTTAAGGTCGCTAAAGAAATCATCAATAAAGAAAAATCAATCAGAGTGCTTTCTAAAGCGATAAAGTGTTTATATAAAAATGATAAAAAATTAGGCATTAAATATGCTGATTCTCTATATAATAGTGACAGACGGGTGATGAAAATTACTTTGTTAGATATATTCTCTGCCAGTGAAGATGAGAAATACATTCCTTATCTCAACAAAGCATTGGTAGAATCAAACCAATATGAGTTTTTCCCGATCGCAAGATTTCATTATAATTTAGCTTCTAAAAGTGGATTAGTACAAAAACTAAACGCATGTACTGCCCTAAAAGAAATAGCACTTAGAAAAGATGAAAATAACTTTAAAAAAATCACTGCCGTTCAAAATATAGATAAGCTTAAAAAATCAATCCAAGCTTCCCAAAATAAGGATCATCCAGAAGAGAATACTCAGATTTCTGACGCAGTTGATGAGCTAGATAATACCATCAATAATATCATAGAATCCGAGACAAACATAGATCTTAGAACCAAATATATGTCTGTAATCGAAACTCAATAAGTATTATTCCGTTTCATAGTTGACTTTTTAACAGTAATTATGGAATTTTACGTATACATGTGACGTTTTTTCCTAAGAACTCTGCGGTATATTCCGTGTTTGACAGACTAAGTGATATTTGATGGCAAAAAGCAATAGTAATTATGATTTGTTGATTCAAAAATTGGATCAGTTCATTAGAAAATTTTACTTAAATCAGATTATTAGAGGAGCATTATACAGTGTAGCTGTGATATTGGTCTTGTTTCTTCTATTTAGTTTATTGGAACATCAATATTACTTTGATTCTGGAGTAAGAAAAATGTTGTTTTACTCTTTTCTTGCAGTATCACTAGGATCGCTTAGTTATTGGGTGTTTTTTCCACTTTTAAAGTTTTTTAGATTAGGATCGGTGATCTCTCATGAGCAGGCAGCTTCTATAGTAGGAAATCACTTTTCTAATATATCAGATAGTTTATTAAACGTACTTCAATTAAAAAAGCAAAGTGCAAGTATGGCAGATATCAGCTTAATAGAAGCTAGTATCAACCAAAAATCTGAAAGCATTAAGCTGGTTCCTTTCAAATCTGCTATTGACCTAAGAAATAATAAGAAATATCTCAAATACGCATTACCTCCATTTTTACTATTATTGGTATTGGTATTCGCTGCGCCAAGTTTAATAACGGACAGTACACATAGGATTATCAATAATGATAAAGAATTTGAACGAGAAGCACCATTCCATTTTAATGTTCAAAACAAAGAACTAAAAGCAGTTCAATACGACGATTACACTTTAGATATTGAGATAACAGGAGATGCATTACCTAATGAGGCATTTATAAAGTTTGATGATTTCCAATATCGATTAAAGAAAGTAGATGCCAATAAATTTCAGTATGTATTTAATAATGTAACCAAGGATACTAAGTT
The DNA here is from genome assembly GCA_020630525.1 of Saprospiraceae bacterium. Classification (GTDB taxonomy): domain Bacteria; phylum Bacteroidota; class Bacteroidia; order Chitinophagales; family Saprospiraceae; genus JAHDBF01. Next base: position 13,581 of record JAHDBF010000032.1, on the reverse strand, counting down.
TGAATTGTTTTCTGGTCCAGTATCTTCTACAGAAAAAGAATTAAAAGTATTACTAAAGCCAAATTTAAGTGCTTTTTCATTGGATTTAGATTATCCAGCATATACTGGTCGTAAAGATGAATCTATAAGCAATATTGGTGACTTGGTGGTACCTACAGGTACGAAGTTGGTTTGGAACTTTGATACACAGAATACAGATAAACTTAGTCTATCTTTCCAGACTAAAAATGAAGTAGAAGCAGCAGAGCAAAGAGACGAAAATAGATTCCGATTTACTAAAAGAGTATATCAAGATGACATCTATAAGGTGTTGTACCAAAACGATGCAATTCCGACGCCAGATTCATTAAGCTATAGCCTAAGAGTAATCAATGACCAATACCCAAGTATCAATGTTGAGAAATTTCAAGACAGTACGCAGAATCAGTTGGTGTATTTTATTGGAAATGCAGCAGATGATTATGGATTGACAAGCCTAACATTCAATTATCAATTATTGAACGAAAATGGACAAATCAAAAAGTCGGAAAAAATTGATGTTGTAAAACCTACCAACAAAAACGTACAATACGATTACACTTTTGATATTTCTGAATTTGCACTAGCGCCAGGAGATAAATTGACTTATTATTTTGAAACTAAAGATAATGATGCAATAAATGGCAGTAAAGCTGCTAAGACTGAGGTGATGAGTTTTGAAAAACCTTCTATAGAAGAATTCAAGGATAAAGAAGATGAAAACGAAGAAGATATCTCTAAAACATTAGAAAAGTCATTAAAAGATTCTAAGAAAATTCAAGAAGAATTAAAGAAGCTGAAAGAAAAAATGCTTCAGAAAAACGAAATGAGCTTTCAAGATAAGAAAGAGTTGGAAAAACTTTTAGAAAAGCAAAGGAAGCTTGAAGAAGAAATCAAAAAAGCCAAGGAAAAGTTTGAAGAAAATTTAGAAAATCAGGAAGAATTCGCGGAGCGTAAAGAAGAGATATTGGAGAAGCAAGAAAAAATCCAAGAAATGTTTGAAGAGGTGCTTGATGAAGAAACTCAAGAGTTAATGCAGAAGATTCAAGACCTTATGCAAGAGTTAAACAAGGATGAGATGATGGAAATGATGGAGCAGATGGAGCAAGATGAGAAAACGCAAGAAAAAGAAATGGACCGTCTAAACGAATTGTTTAAACAATTAGAGTTAGAAAAAGAAGTGCAAGATCAGATTGAGAAACTGAAAGAATTGGCTGAAAAGCAAGAAAAACTTGCTGAAGAAACCAAAGAAGAAAAGAAATCTCAAGAACAGCTAAAAAAAGAACAAGAAGAACTGAATAAAGAGTTTGAAAAAGCCAAGGAGAAGCAGAAAGAAATAGAAGAAAAGAACGAAGAATTAGAAAGACCTAAAAGTCTAGGTGAAGAGAATGAAGAGAAGATGGAAGAGATTTCAGATGAGATGAAAGACAGTGAAAAAAGCCTAGAAAAGAAAGAAAATCAAAAAGCTTCAAAGTCTCAAAAGAAAGCTGCTGAGAAAATGAAAAAAATGGCAGAATCTTTGGACTCTGAAATGGGTGCTTGTTCGGGAAGCCAACAAGAAGAAGACTTAAAAGCGATAAGACAACTGTTAGAAAATTTGGTTACGCTATCATTTGATCAAGAAGACCTGGTAAACAACATTGCCAAAACGGACAAAACAACGCCAAGGTATGTGTCGCTGGTCCAAACACAATTTAAACTAAAAGACGATTTTGGATTAATCCAAGACAGTCTAGAAGCATTGAGCAAAAGGGTAGATAAAATAGCGACTTTTGTACATGAGAAAGTAGAAGAGATCACTAATGATATGGAAGGCAGTCTTACAGAACTAGAGGAGAGAAAAGTACCAGAAGCAAAAGAACACCAAAGACGTACAATGAAAAATGTCAACGATCTTGCGCTTATGCTTAGTGAGTCTATGGAACAAATGCAGCAACAACAGTCTAGCTGTATGAAGGGTAACCAGATGTGTAATAAACCAGGAAATGGCAAGGGTAAAAGTGGGCAAGTGCCAATGGATAAAATTACAGAAGGACAAAAAGAACTTAGTGAAGGCTTGAAGAAAATGAAAGAAAAAATGGACAAGCAGGCCAAAGACGGAAAAGATGGGAAGGATGGAATGTCCAAAGAATTTGCGCAAGCGGCAGCAAGACAGGCGGCGATGAGAAAAGCGCTAGAAGAAAAGAAAAGAGAAAATCAAGAGCAAGGAAAAGGTGCTGGAAATCTTCAAGAGATTATAGACGAAATGGATAAAATGGAAACGGATCTGGTAAACAAGAGACTAGATGCCGAGCTATTAATGAGACAGCAGAATATCGAGACAAGATTATTAGAAGCAGAAAAAGCAGATCGCCAAAGAGAATACGACAATAAGAGAAAAGCAGAACAAGCAAAAGAAATAGCAAAAGAATTGCCACCAGCGCTTCAAGAATATCTCAAAAAGAGAAAATCAGAAGTAGAACTTTATAATAAGGTATCGCCAGCATTGCGACCATATTATAAGCAGATGGTAAACGAATATTATAATTCACTTAAGAATAATTAAGTCCTAAATAAATGGATTGTGACACTTTAAAAATTCCTTCCTCTCCGGAGCAAATCGGAGTATTGGAAACTTATATAAAACAGCTTACAGAAAAACATCGGATCAGCGAAGAACTGTATCCCAATATTTTAATATCACTCACAGAAGCTGTCAATAATGCTATCCTTCACGGCAACAATAGTAATAAATCTAAGTATGTGGACATCTGTTTTAATAAACAGCAAAATCAACTGATATTTAAGGTTTCTGACGAAGGCATGGGCTTTAATCCCAATCATATTCCTGATCCAACAAAACCAGAAAATCTAGAATGCTGTGGTGGAAGAGGTGTGTTTTTAATGAAGGAACTTTCTGATAATATCAATTTCCAAGACAAAGGCAGAACAGTAGAAATCTGTTTTAATATTAATTAAGGACAATAGATGAATACATCAGGTCCAGAATTTCCTTCAGAAATAAATTTTCATTCTGAAATCATAGATTTCAAATTAAGTGATGATAGTAAATATAAAGATTGGATAATTCGGCTTGCCGAAAAGCATAAGGTACAGCTATCCGTTATTAACTATATATTTTGTGATGATGAATATCTTTTAGAGATAAATAAAACTTATCTAGATCATGACTACTACACTGACATCATCACTTTCCCATTAAATCAAGACCCAATCGAAGCAGATATTTTTATCAGTATCGACAGAGTATATGACAACGCTGCTCAACTTAAAGTCGCCAAAGAAACAGAATTGCATCGCGTAATGGCACATGGTATTCTACACCTAATAGGATTTAAAGACAAGTCTGAAGAAGATGCACTTGAGATGAGAAACCAAGAAGAGGAAGCTATTGCGATGATTCTTAGTAATTAAATAAAAACTATGATAAGACTAGACAATCAAGTAGCCATAATCACAGGAGGTGCAAAAGGAATAGGAGCTGGAATTTGTAAAGTATTTTGTGATGCAGGTGCCAAAGTATATATGTGGGATGTATTAGAAGTTGGGGAGGAAGTTACTGAAGAAATAAAAAGTAACGGAGGTGATATCAGTTTTATGAAAGTAGATATTACCTCAAAAGAACAAACCAATCTAGCGGTAGAAAAAATCATTGCAGATTGTGGTAAGATTGATGTCATGATAAACAATGCTGGCGTAATCCGGGATAAATCAATCTTAAAAATGACTGACGAAGAATGGAATACGGTGATGAATGTAAATGTGAATTCTTTATATGTTACCACAAAGGCAGTGCTTCCACATATGAAAGCTGCAGGGTATGGTAGGATTATATCTGCATCATCTATTAATGCAATGGCAGGTGCTTTTGGTCAGACAAATTATTGCGCTTCCAAAGCTGCCATCCAAGGTTTTACTAGAGCCTTGTGCAAAGAAGTAGGAAGATATAATATTACGGTAAATTGTGTAGCGCCAGGTTTTATAAAATCTGATATGTCTGACTCTATGCCAGATCATATTATCGAAGCAGGAATAAAAATGATTCCCGTCGGCAGAATAGGTACTCCAGAAGATATGGGTTATGCCTATTTGTTTTTAGCATCCAAAGAAGCAAGTTTTATAAGTGGAATAACTTTACATGCCAACGGTGGTGCGTATGCTATATGATCTAAATTTAGAACAATGGACATTAAGAAAACAAATACACCTTACTCAACATCGTTAAAAAACATCTCTGAGATTAAAAACTTTCTTGGTAAGGAAGTAGGACTTTCTAATTGGGTAAAGATAACCCAAGAGGACATCAATACTTTTGCTAAACTTACCGATGATGAGCAATGGATACATGTAGATGTAGCACGCGCTAAAAATGAATCTCCATACGGAAGGACAATCGCGCATGGTTTTATGATTTTGTCTTTAGCTTCCAAATTTTGTTATGAATGTTTTTATGTTGAAGACATTGTGATGGGTGTAAATTATGGATTAAACAAAGTAAGATTTATCAATGCCACAAAGTCAGACGATGAAGTAAGAGGTAGAATCTCATTATTAGATTATGAACCTATCCCAAATGGAGCAAAGTATATTATGAACATTACATTCGAAATTAAAGGAGAATCAAAACCTGCTTGTATCGCCGAATTTATTGCTCAAGTTTATTCTAAATAATAGCTGTAACTTGCATATATGAAGCATACTTATAACATACAAGGAATGAACTGCGGCTCGTGTGCAGCTAAAGTCAAGTCTGCCTTAGAAGACATCCCTGAGGTAGTATCTGCTGTCGTTGATAAGTCAACAGATACAGCTGTCGTTACAATGGAAAATCATGTTTCTCTTGAAAAACTAGATGCCAAATTAAAAGCCTTAGATGCTAAATATGGTATATCAGAAATTCAAGCTACAAATACTGTAATAGATCAAAGTACAGAGGATAAAACTGCATTTGATTTATCAAAGTATAAACCTATTTTTCTAGTCTTTGCATATATATTTGGTGTAACATTGACGATACAATTGGTGAATGGAGGTTTTGATTTAAAGGAATGGATGCGCCACTTTATGGCAGGTTTTTTCTTAGTATTTTCTTTCTTTAAAATGTTGAATTTATCAGGTTTTGCAGATAGTTATATGGGTTATGACATCATTGCAAAGCGTTGGAAAGCTTGGGGGTATATTTATGCGTTTATAGAATTGTTCTTAGGAATAGCTTATATTTTGAATTGTTGTCCATTAGCAACGAATGTGGTAGCATTTACAGTAATGACAATATCTATCATCGGTGTATTACAAAGTGTGTTGAATAAAAAGAAAATTCAGTGTGCTTGCCTTGGTGCAGTCTTTGATTTACCGATGAGTACGATAACGATTATTGAGGATGCAATTATGATATTGATGAGTGGTTATATGATTCTATCATTAATGTAGATTAAACCAAAACTTTAGGTTTAGCTAAAAACAAGAACAACCACATAGTAACGGCAACATAAAAAAGTAGTCCGTTTCCAAATGTATAAAAGAACATAATATTTAAAATAGCAGAACCTTGTAGTAAAGCCCAACGTATCACGCAAGCCGACCTATATACCATGAAATCATCCTCAGAAGTAATTTTGTTGTCAATTTTAGTTAGTAAATTTTTATAGATAAAATTGGAAAAAAACAACGACATAACCGCAATCACAATTCCAACAACACCAAATATATCGGGAGGAAATTTAATATTGTGTATGTCATTATCTCCAACAATAAATGTCAAAACAATGATTAACATCATACATCCTGCCAATAAAGCAGAATGCAATATCTTTAACGAGCGATAATCTTGAGACAAATCCATAAAAGAAAATAGGTAAACGAAAAAAAACTAAAAAATTAACCCACTAATAACTAGTCACTAACCCACTAAAAACTAATAAACTAACCCACTAACAACTAAATTACTAAAAGCTAAACAACTTCATCTTCCACACCATTTCGCAAAACGCCAATACCAGCAGCTTCCACTTCAACAACATCACCTGGCACTAAGTAAATAGGCGGATCAAAACGTGCACCAGCACCGTTAGGCGTTCCGGTAGAAATCATATCACCTGGTTTTAAAGTCATAAAAGTACTTAAGTAAGAAACGATATAATCAAAAGGAAACATAAGATTAGAAGTATTGTCGTTTTGTCTAACTTCTCCGTTTACCCTAGTTTGGATATCCAGATTGGTATAGTCACTCACTTCATCTGCAGTCATCATCCATGGACCGATAATTCCAGATTTCTCAAAATTTTTGCCTTGCGTAACATTGAATTTTGCGTGTCTTACCCAATCCCGAAGTGTACCTTCATTCATCAGTGTAAGACCAGCAATATGATTCAGTGCTTCTTCTTTAGGGATTCTTCTTCCACCTTTTCCGATTACGATTACTATTTCTCCTTCGTAATCCAGTTGGTGGGATTCTGGAGGACGCACCATGTTTTCATTGTGTCCCGTAAAAGAATCTAAGTACCTTAGGAAAACGCTTGGATACTTAGGTAAGTCAGAATTGTCTTTATACTCAGCATTTCTTTTGGCATAATTTACCCCAATGCAAACGATCTTTTCTCCATGCATTATTGGAGGTAAATAGTTGATGTCTTTTTCATCATACGCTGGAGATAAACCTGACGCAATTTCTTTTAGTTTTTCTAATCCATCTTCCTCGATCCATTGTTTTAAATTTTTTCCATGGACAGCGCCTATATCCGTTAATTGGATGCCATTTTCGTTTTCAACAACAGAACCATATGTTGTTTTTCCATTTATTTTATACGTTGCAAATTTCATAAGTGTATTTTATCTGATGCTATTTTTAGTTAAATCTTGTCCTTTTATTAATTCTTTAATCTCTGTAGATAAGATGATTTTTTTTGCTGTAATCTCCTTTTCAAAATAAGTTTCCATTAGAGACATTCCTATCTCAGAAAACTCAAGTAATGTTTCTTTGCTCCGACCTTCTCTAAGCCGGAAAAGTAAGTTTACCATCTGGTAATCAGGATTTCCATCGATGATATAATAGTTGTCTCCAGTTACGACCCTGCACTTAATACCCATTTTGGAAGCATGACCAGTTGCCACTAATTTTTCCGCCAATTCTTCAAAAAAACAGTTAAAGTCTATTTCTACATTTTTACTACATTCGAATGTAATGTGAGGCATAAATCAATATTTTTGGAAAGATACAATTATATGCATTTAGAGAAAATAAATTTATCGAAACAGTGTTTTGATTCAGTAATAATACAATTTATGGTCATAATCGGCGCATAACTTTGAGTTAAAGAATCTATATTTCTTCGTTATCGGTAACTCAATGAGGACCATCAGACCATCTAATTTTCAAACAAACAGAAAATGAAATTAAATACAATTCTAATTTTTTACATCTTGTATTCATTGACTTCATGCAACGGACAAAGTTCTGCTGAAAATGCAAACCAAAATTCTAAAGTTGTATTAGGTGACACTGTTTCAGAACTCAGTAAAAGTATTTGGATTGTTTTTCAAGCTACAAATGGTGACTACTGGTATGGTAGTGACACAGATGGAGTTTTTCGTTTTGATGGAAAGTCAATTATTAAATTTTCTACGGAGGACGGATTAAAGAGCAATCGAACAAGAGGCATCCAGGAAGACAATCAAGGAAATATTTACATTTCAACTTTGGAAGGTATAAATAAATTTGATGGACATACTTTTACAAGCTTGACCGCCATTCCAAGCAAGACTTCAAGTGATAATTGGAAACTTCAACCTGATGACTTATGGTTTAACATTCTTGGAAAAAATGGAGATAAAGGACCTTATCGATATGACGGGAAAAAACTTTATCAACTTGAATTTCCAAAGCATTATATGGCTGACGAGTATTTCGAAAGGTTTCCGAATAAGTCTTGGAGCCCATATGATGTTTATTATATTTACAAGGACAGTAAAGGAACAATGTGGTTTGGCACATCTAACTTTGGCGTCTGCCGCTATGATGGAAATTCAATTAGTTGGTTATTTGAAGACCATTTGACAAATACTCCAAATGGAGGGTCGTTTGGAATTCGTTCCATTCTTGAAGATGAACAAGGCAAATACTGGTTCTGTAATACCCGTTATCGTTTCAACATTTCTCCTGAAAGTATAAAGGAAAATGGAAATGTTTTAGTCAAATACGAAAGAGAAAAAGGCATTGATGATATTAAATTAGCAGACGGAAGAGATTATGTTTATTTCATGTCTGCTATAAAAGATAAAAAGGGTGATATTTGGATGGTAACATACAACCGAGGTGTTTGGAGATACGATGGAGAAAAGTCAACTCATTATCCTGTAAAACATAATGGTCAAGACATCCCTTTGTTCTCTATTTATGAAGACAGGCAAAACCAAATTTGGCTTGGCACACATGAAACGGGAGTATTAAAATTTAATGGCGAAACATTTGAAAGATTTACGCCATGATGAATAAAAGAAGAGCAACTGATAACACATGATGACCATGCCATACCCTTCGGGATACGGCAGAAATCATAATTCCGTTATAAATGCTCGCCATAACTAGTAATGTCTGTGCTTTATGCCTCGAACGCTAAATTTTTAACTTCAAATTAAATACGCCATTATAAACCATAATTTGTATAATAAATAGTATTGGCTTCTTTTAATAGAAAGTATAATTTTACATAATGAATATTAGAAACGGAATAGCTTTGGTATTGATATTAATTTCTTTGGGATGCCTATATCCTGGATTAACTAAAGCAATATTATCGATAAAAGTTGGTATGGATGTGCCATTATTGGGTGAGATATCACTACATGATACCAAGCAAAGTATCTTAAGTACGATCAAGACGCTGCATCAAAATAGCAATACATTGGTTGCGTTTTTGATTCTATTTTTTAGTGTTGTGGTCCCTGTGATAAAAGCAGTGTTATTATTGTCAACTTTTATATTCAAGCGTTATGCTGTTGCTGTACACAAATTTGTATCTATCATTGGAAAATGGTCGATGGCAGATGTCTTTGTAGTTGGGGTTTTACTCGCTTATTTGGCGACAAAATCTGATGATGGTATTCATGCAGAACTGCACGAAGGGTTCTATTATTTTTTGGCATATTGTATCATTTCAATATTGGCAAGTCAGCTTTTAAAGGTTGAGGAACCTTCTGATCTCTTATAACGTTTTTGAGTTAACATAAACCCATAAAAATTGAGAAGTAAAATATTTTTAAGAATCATAGCCATTTTGGCATTTTATTTTGGACTGCAATATTTTGGTGGAGATATTGGAAGAAAAATATTGTACCCAATACGGTTGTTTGTTACTTTTTTACACGAATTTGGACATGCCATAGGTGCAAAGATTACAGGCGGCTGGGTAGAAAATGTACAGATTAATGCAGATGGAAGTGGCTTCACTCGAACTGCAGGTGGCAATCGCTCCGTTATATTAATGGGTGGATATATTGGAAGTGCATTGTTCGGAAATTTCTTATTTTTTGTAGGATCAAAATATGCAAAACTATCTAAGTATTTGCTTTTTGTTTTAGTCGCTGCAATAGCGGTAACGGCATTGGCATGGTACAACTCATTTTTTACAACTAGCGTTTTATTTTTATACGCAGCATTTTTAATTTTTGTAGCTTTAAAAACGGATTGGTCTGATGAGGTACTGATGTTTTTAGGACTAGCAAGTATCATTTATATTATTCAAGATTTCAATGTCGGTCCTACTTCAGATTTAAATAAATACGCGGAGATTATGAAAGTATTTCCGCAAGATGTATGGATGTATATTTGGTTAGTGGTAGTTGTGGTATTGTTTTTAATAAATTTGAAAATCCTCTTTTCTAAATCCACAACTCCAGTCAAGGATTTCGACTTGCCAGAAAAAGATTTTATGTTATAAGTCCTATCTTTTTTCTCCTTGTAGGCTGTGCCAATGATCTAAGTAGTATTCCAAAATAACTGGACTATCTAAATAGTTTACCTCAATTTTATCTGATTTTGTATCTTTTGGAAAATAGAAAATATGGTCAAACATGTCATTTTCTAAAAACTTATATGCTATATTTTTTCTTAAGCTATTGTTAAACAGTGGATTATTTTTCGCCATAATAAATCCCCAATTTCCAAAAGAAGGAACATTGACGTGATAAGGATATACATAACTAAATCCTACCTCTTTAAGTGTTTTATCAATACACCAAAAAGCATTTTTACTCAATTCTGGACTCGTTGCTTGACTAACCAAAACTCCATTTTTCTTTAGTCGCGAGATACACAAATTGTAAAAGGCAGTGGAATATAATCTGGCAATACTTTCTGTAGAAGGGTCGGGTAAATCAACGATTATCGCGTCGTATACGCCTACGTCATCTTTTAAAAAACGGAACGCATCTTGATTATAGACACTGACTTTATCATTGCTCAATGCATTTTCATTTAATCGATTCAATAGACTTAGGTCTTTGCTTATTTCTGTAATTACTGGATCAATATCTACAATTTTTAGTTGTTCCAATTCTGGATATTTTAAAATTTCTCTTGCCGCTAATCCTTCTCCACCTCCAAGTAATAAAACAGACTTGACTTCTTTTAACTGATTCAAAGGTACATGTACCAAAGCTTCGTGATAGCGGTATTCGTCTCTAGAAGAAAACTGAATAGCTCCATTTAAATACAACCTAAATTCATTGGGATGTTGTGTGATATTAATGCTTTGATAAGGACTATTCTCCGAGTAAATTACTGGATGTTTATAGATAGAATTATTCCATTTGTTCAAATATTTATTGGATTCAAAAATCATAAACCCTACTACGGCAATCAGTATTATATTGAAAAGCATTAATGCTTTCTTCGCACTTTTTTTTATCTCAAGGTGATCTTTAAAAAAATAAATACTCGTTAATCCTACGGCAATATTTATCAATCCAAATATCAAAGAAGATTTATATAAGCCCACAAACGGAACAAGAAAAAACGGAAACAATAACGTAGCTGCCAATGCACCCAAATAATCGAAGGTAAGTATGTTGCTGATGTTTTCGGTTAGGTCAAATTCGTCCTCCATAATCCGTGTCAATAATGGAATCTCAAAACCAGTCAATCCGCCAATGATAAATATCAAAAACAAAACAAAAAACTGATATCCATTGGCATCACTATATGAAAAATAAGCATAACAAAGTGGTACCGAAAATGCACCAACCAATCCTAATAATAATTCTACATAAATGAAGTTAAGCAATAGCTTTTTCTTTACAAATCGTGTAAAAAAAGAACCGATTCCCATCGCTGCTAAGTAAATGCCTATGATCAAAGAAAACTGTCGGATACTGTCTCCCAAGAGATATGAACTTATCGTACTGATTAATAATTCGTAAATAATCGAACATAATCCTACGATAAAGGTAATTATGATGAGGATTTTTTTGTTTTGAGCAGAATATTTACGCATATTAGTAGTTGCTTAATTTATTTGTAAACCTAAAATAAAAATTATTATGTCCATAGGAACCCACCTTTTTACTTACTCAAAACTTGGAATCTATTCAGCAATAATGGCTTTTACGTTTATTGCCTTGACTTCTTGCGGAGGCGGCGGAGGCCAAGATTATGTCGAAGAAACACTTGAAGATCCAACTCAAGGAATCAAAGTTGTTTTACAAGAACAAGAAAAAGATTTGTTTAAAATTACTGATGAAGAAATCCTAGAAAAAAGAGAAGATTCACAGATCATAGCAAACTATATGGATATGTCAAGCGACACATTCTCAATAGATGAAGTAAGATTAATGTCTGCCAATGATCCTCAAAGATCAATGATGAGATCTGTGGCTATGGCTGGAATGTTTGGATTTATGATGGGCAGACCTATGAGTTCTGGAATATCAAGAGGAGCATACGCTAGTGATAGTGCATACAACAAATCCAATACTGCAGGTAGATCTCAGTTGAGTAAAACCGCTACGCGAAAAACGGTAAGAAGAGCAACAAGCAAAGGATACGGAAGCGGTAAATCTACCAGATCGTATGGCGGATAGACAAGTCGATTTGGCAGGAATGCCAGAGGACTTTATCAAAGAAAATGGTTATGAATTTTTGCTAGATGATGAATACATCGTCCCAGAAGGTGTATTGCTAAAAACTAGCGAAATTGATGATCTTATAGAAGTCCAAGATAAGGTTGTAAGGTTGTTTAGAAGAGAATTGTCAGAGATGATTCAACAAAACAACTTCGGTTTTTTGAACTTGCCAGACAAGATGATTGAGCTGATAAAATATACTTTTGAGAAAGACCATATTCATCTATTAGGACGGTTTGATTTTGCTGGTGGACTAGAAGGTATTCCATTAAAGTTACTCGAGTATAATGCAGATACGCCGACGATGCTTCCAGAATCTTCTGTGATCCAAGAAGCATTTTTAAAGTACTATAAAGAGCCATATCAGTTTAATTCCTTGCACCGTAATCTAGAAGTTGCTTTCAACAGATTAGGGATAACTAATTCGGCAGATCATCGATCGATACTGATGACATCTTTTGGTCATAAAGAAGATATTGCCAATGCAGAGTTGGTTATGAATATTGCTGCTAACGAAGGATTCGAAGCGATGTATGCCGACCTACCCGATATCGAATTTGCGAGAGATGAAGGCGTATTTCTAGAATTAGAAAATGGAGAATCCGCACAGTTTGATTTTTTATACAAACTCATACCTTGGGAATTTATCTGTTTTGAAGAGCCAGAATTATTGGATATTTTACACAACTTGATAACGCAAGATCTGGTTTATGTGATGAATCCGGCTTATACTATTGTATTCCAATCTAAGGTATTTTTAGATCATATTAGCAACAAATACGACCTACCGTTTTTATTAAAATCTGCTAAAAGTCCAGAAGTATTTCACGGTGAAAAATATGTGGAGAAAACAAGTTTCGGTAGGATGGGAGAGAACATCAAAATCTTTGATGAAGCGAATAATATCATAGAGGAAACAGAAGGTGACTTTGGACATTTTGAAAAAGTATATCAAGAATTTGCGCAGTTATACAAGGATGAATACGGAGAATATTATCAGATGAGCATGTTTAATGTAGATGATAAGTCGAGCAGTATCTCTTTCCGTAGAGCCGAAAAACTAATTATTGACGATGACTGTCAATTTATTCCTCACTTCGAAATCCAATAATTGATGAGTGAACGGTTTTTGGGGAGACATTTTATATTGGAATTGTATGATTGTGATCGGACATTGCTAGACGATAGAGTAAAACTAGAAGCGGTAATGACTAAAGCTGCCGAGCTTGCCAATGCAACAATCGTCAATACTTGTTTTCATCATTTTTCTCCATACGGAATCTCTGGTACCATCGTAATCCAAGAAAGCCACTTTAATATCCATACTTGGCCAGAGCATGGGTTTGCCGCAATAGATCTTTTTACTTGTGGCGACTCTATAGACCCTGAAAAAGCCAAAGACTATCTCGTTGAAATCTCAAAAGCAAGTAGGTATGAGTTTTCTAC
>JAHDBF010000200.1 GCA_020630525.1 Saprospiraceae bacterium | reverse complement strand
AAAAAAAGCCTTGATATTTTACTATCAAGGCTTATGTCTGTGGTGCCTCCAGGAATTGAACCAGGGACACATGGATTTTCAGTCCATTGCTCTACCAACTGAGCTAAGGCACCGACCGATTTTTCGTTTAGGGGTAACACTATTGTCTACTTCTAAACAAAACGTTCGCAAAAATAGTCCGTTTTTTTATTAGACCAAAAATAAAATGAGGAACTTCGGAATATGAGCGCATTTTTTCAAAGTTTTTTCGTTTTTGACACTAATTTTACCGTTTTCGCTTCCGAAAATGGATTGACCCAAATAAAAATTTCTGACGAAGAAGGAAAAACTGATAATCCCAATCAATTTACCCAAAATACCAAAACTCAATTGATCGAGTACTTCGATAAAAAACGAGAAAATTTTGATATTCCACTAGATTTTGAAATAGGAACAGATTTTCAAAAATCAGTATGGCAAGCATTGATTAAAATTCCTTTTGGAAAAACCATTTCCTACCTCGATTTATCAAAAAGATTAAAAAACGAAAAAGCCATTAGAGCTGTGGGCGCTGCCAATGGTAAAAATCCGATTCCCATCATAGTGCCATGCCATAGAGTAATCGGTAGCGATGGTAGCCTTACAGGTTATGCACTAGGATTAAAATTAAAAAGAGAATTACTCTTACTAGAAGGTGCCATCAGCCCCGATCTATTTGATTGATAAAAATTGCTGATTGATATTAGAGATCACCCAATTGTGGCCTTAAAATGATCTCCTCCATCACCGCAGATTTACTCATTTTTAATGCGGCAATTAGTGCAGTAGAAACATCATTGGCTTGCATCAATCTAGATTCTGGAAGATCAACACCATCCCAAGAGTTGGACCATGTTGCTCCAGGCAAAATAGCGGTAACCTTAATTCCTTTGTCCTTTAGTTCCTCCCTCAATACTTTTGAAAATCCGAGCATTGCAAATTTTGAAATGCTATAAGAACCACCATTAGGATAAGCGATTTTACTTGCTATAGAACATATATTAAATATATGACCGGATTGCTGAGCGATCATTTTTGACAATAATCCTTTACTAAGGTAATAAGCACTATAAAGATTGGTTTCTATCATTTTTTCTAACGATCCAGCTGCTTCTTCTTGAACACTTCCGGGGATAAAAACGCCAGCATTATTCACCAAAACATCAATGCTATTTAGTGTTGTGTTGGCTAAATTTACAAAAGCAGTTACTTCTGACTTTACACTCATGTCAGTAACAGAAGTGATGATGCTAATATCTGGATATTTCTCAGCAAAGTCATTTTTCATTTTTTCTAAATCCTCCACATTTCTAGCATTGACCAAAAGATTATATCCTTCTTTAGCCAAATTTTCAGCGATTGATCTTCCTATTCCTTTGGTAGCTCCTGTGATAATTGCATTCATGATTCTATTTTCTAATTGAATTTTAAATCAATTATAACATCATTTTTTGAATAGTCGACAATATTTTAATAATAGCTTAATTTTATGGCATGTTAGGACATTTGCTAAATTCAGAAAAAAGCGTTTTTTATCATTTAGGCAGATTTGTAGGATGGCATACCAAGATCTTTAGTAAACCAGAAAACTGGAGAATGTACTATAAAGAGATCATTCGTCAGATGTATGATATTGGGATTGGTTCATTGACTATCGTTACAATCATATCTATATTCATCGGTGCAGTAACGGCAATCCAATTTTCATATCAGCTAAGTGATTCATTTTTACCAGATTTTTACATCGGTTATGTGGTTAGGGATATGATGATTATCGAGCTGGCAGTGACATTTACTAGCCTTGTACTCGCTGGAAAAGTCGGTTCTAATATGGCAGCTGAGATTGGTGGTATGCGCCAAAAAGAACATATTGATGCGATGGAACTTATGGGAGTAAATACCTCAGCTTATGTGGTTATGCCTAAGATATTGGCTGGGCTTATCGTTATACCGATGTTGGTTAGTGTCTCTGCAATTGTAGGAATTGGTGGCGGATATTTTGCTTCTGTTTGGGGAGGAATTATTTCGGAAGCAGATTATATAAAGGGATTAAGGTCGTTTTTTATTCCTTGGAATGTGGTGATGATGTATGTAAAAGCAATTGTGTTTGCATACATTATTACTTCCGTATCTTGTTATCAAGGTTATTTTGTCAAAGGTGGAAGTATAGAACTAGGTCAAGCCAGCACCAGAGCTGTAGTGTATAGTGATATACTTATCCTAATTGCAGATTTTATTATTGCTATAATTTTAACTTCGTAAATTATGATTAGAGTAGAGGGATTACAAAAGTCTTTTGGCGAAGTAGAAGTGTTAAAAGGCATAGATTTTACCTTTGAGACTGGAAAAAATAACCTTATTATAGGTAAATCTGGTGCAGGGAAAACAGTGTTACTCAAAAATCTTGTAGGATTATTCGCACCGACAAAAGGAGAGATTTATTACAATGATTTAAAATTTTCTAGTTTAGATAGAAAGCAGATTCAAGAATTACGAATGCAAATGGGTATGCTTTTCCAAGGGAATGCATTGTTTGATTCTATGACAGTAGAAGAGAATATCCGTTTTCCGTTAGATATGTTTTCGACAAAAACCATGAAAGAAAAACAAGATCGAGTTAATTACTGTTTAGAACGGGTAAGTCTAGAAGGAAGTAATCACAAATATCCTTCAGAAATTAGCGGTGGAATGCAAAAAAGGGTAGGTATCGCAAGAGCTATTGTCCTAAATCCTAAATATCTTTTTTGTGATGAACCCAATTCTGGTTTAGATCCCAAAACAGCAATCACCATTGACGAATTAATTAGTGATATCACCAAAGAATTTAATATTACAACGGTAATAAATACACACGATATGAACTCTGTGATGGAAATCGGTGAAAACATTTGCTTATTAGAAAAAGGGAAATTGGCTTGGCAAGGCAGTAACCAAGAGGTATTATCAAATGGCAATGATATTCTCCATGACTTTATCTTTGCTTCACCTTTCCTAAAGCGATTAAAAGATCAGGCGATTAGTAAGCAGTGATTTATAGGACTTGTATTTCTATAGTTTGTGTCAATATTAACCAAATGAAATAATACGGCTTTACCTCATTAAAGAATGAAATTCCTTCTAATATCATCTATGTTAAAAAGGGATTACTTTACCTCAAAACACAAATCTTGATACTTAAATACATAATCTAAGTTTTCAATACTATACATATCCGCATCTTCACAATTAACGCCATTTATACTTTTCATTTGTGCAAATTCGATAAGATCAGTGATGTAAAATTGACCAATTTCTTTGCCAACATTTGGTTGCCAAGATGGATGATTTACGATCGAATCTTTATCTTTTTGTAAGATTTGAACGAATGCATTCGCCGCGATATAACTACCCAGTTTCCCTAAATGTTTTCCCTCATTTTGAGATTGAGACTCTCTTATTAAGTAATACCAAAGTGGAGTCTCTTTAAGCAAGTACCCATTGTTTTGTAACAAAATCTCGTTTTGCGCATCCGCATTTCCTGCCAATAATTCTTCTGGTGATAAAATATCAATTCCAAAACGTCTTGCCAAATCTTGACCTGATGAAAAATCCAACTGTTGACCAATCTCAAATAATGAAAGCAGCTTTAATCGTTTGGTTTCTTCCCAAAGCGTAATTTCTTCATTTTTGGCATCCGAATAGAAATTTGTACTTATGGTATTACAATAGTTTAATTTTGTCTCTTGACAAGTGGTTTTAAACTCAAAAAACTTGGTCCAATCTATGATTCTGTTGCCAGTCATTTCTTGATAAAGCGTCTTACAGGTAAATTCAAAATCTACTTGAGGCAAAAAATTATTATAATCAAAAGTAGTTGCATTTAATGTTTGTATGATTTCTAAAGCTGCAAATCTCAGTTCATTACTGAGTGAATCCTGATTTGAATCATAACCAGAAATTGATTTTTGCGTTGTATCAAAAACTGCTTCTACAATTGTAGGGTCGCAAATAGTCTTTAGGAAATCATGCACGATCATCCACTGATAATGTCTGATTACCTCCGATTTTACAAGATCAAAAAGTGCAGATTGCGACAAACAAGCATGTGACCTGATATACTTATCGACTAGTTCGTTATGGAATTTGATTAAGGTAACATGTAATTGCGTCTGAATCAGATTATAGAAATTCCCATTATTGATAGGAGACGCTTTGCCATCTTCATCTCTTGGCAAATCATAATCCAAAAATTTTAAACCTACAGGCATTGGATAATTTACATTACTAAGCCTCAGTTTTAATCTATTGTGCTTTTGATAAAGCTCAGGATTGTGATCTGGTCCATTGCCATAAAGAGAAGAAAGGTTAAGTTTTCCTAAATTCTCCTTATATTCGGCAGGACTAAAAAGATCATTATTGACAAATCTCGACAAAAAGCTATATCCAAGCGATATATGTCGATTAGTTTTGTTGACATTGTCAGAGTGCATCGCACCTGACAATGTCGCCAGTAGGTCAAAACTGGTCTTATGTTTTACTTCCCGGTTTTTGGTAGGGATGTATTGCTGCAAAGGTG
>JAHDBF010000199.1 GCA_020630525.1 Saprospiraceae bacterium | reverse complement strand
TTATTTATAGACTTTTAATACAAAATATGGTTGTTAATGTCCAACGGATAAAGAAATAAAAATTGTAAGATTGAAGTAGAAAACACAGTCATATCCTTAGATGTGTCAAGTATTTCTAGCTAAGATATCACAGCTTTTATAAGTATAAATTGGGGGGTTATTAATATCATGATGGGTATTATAGCTATCATTTTTATTTTTTATCCTCTATTGGTTTAGCGTAAGATTCACTCATTTCTTTTGAAATTGCGCCAGGAACAACATTAATAAAAGTCTTTTGATCCAATTGTAACTGTACCGACCTACTTTCAATTTTACTAATTTTGCCTATGATTCCGCTTGTTGTCACTACTTCATCTCCCTTTGCCATGTTTTTGACAAACTCATCTTGAGATTTTTGCTTTCTAACTTGTGGGCGAATAAAAAACAAATACATAATCACCATAAATGCACCCAGAAATATTAAATTGAAGTTCATTGGGTCTACAGCTTGTAATATTATCATATCTTAGTTTATTTAGATCGTAAATATAATATCTTAAACAAATTAAAGTTATTAATGCACCTCTTGATAATAAAATAAAAATTGATATATCGATGCAGAAAACGCAAGCACAGCTTTTGATATGGTAAGTATTTTTGTATAAGCGTTAACAGTCTTTTTAAGTTTTATATCAGGCATTTAAATGTTTTAAATTTCTATTCTTGAATCTTAGCAATCAAAATATTGTCCTTATAGGGTATATGGGAAGTGGCAAGTCTTCTATCGGGAAACTATTGGCACAAAAATATGATACTACCTTTATAGATTTAGATGATTATATTATAAAAAAATATAATATGTCCGTGTCGCTTATTTTTGAGAAGCACGGTGAACCATATTTTAGGAAAATCGAGACGGATGCGCTTTCAGAGGTAATATCTATGCCAAATACAATTATCTCGCTAGGAGGTGGCACGCCATGTTTCGATCAAAATGCAAAGTTGATATTCAATAACTCGAGATCTATTACCGTTTTCTTAAATCCAGAAATAAATACATTAGCCCAGCGACTTTGGACAAGAAAAGAAAAACGTCCCATAATCTCAAAATTCAATTCGATAAATGATTTGTTGGTTTTTATGCAAGATCATCTCGGTGGAAGAATGTCATTCTACAATCAAGCTGATTGTACGATATCTCACGCTGAATCTAAAGAAGAAGAACTAATACAAATAGAAACGTACCTTAACTTTCGTCTTCGATAGCATCAACAATTTTCTCAGGAAAAATGATTGGTGTATTAAAGTCTTGAACAGAAAAAGCACCAGAAATCATTAATTGATAAATCTTTTCAGTAGTCATGTTTGGATTATAGGCTTTTATGATAGCCACCATTCCAGCCACAAATGGAGCAGCCATAGAAGTGCCGCTGAATGTTTTGTATTGATTCCTAGGGAATGTAGATAAGATATCAACGCCTGGAGCAGCAATTCCCATCTCAAGTTCTTCAACATTATTGGCAAAAACCGCTTTTTTCATTTGATTATCGATGGCTGTTACAGCAATCACTCCTTTGGTATTTGCTGGAGAATAAAACTTGGCATTTTTAGAAGAATTACCTGCGGCAACTATTACAATTGCATTTTTGTCATTGGCATATTTTACGGCTTCAGTATAAGCTCTTTCTTTGGTTTCTGAAGACATTCCTCCGAGAGACAATGAGATTACATCTGCACCTAAATCCGCAGCTTTAATAATACCGTTTATAATCGTCTGTTGAGTACCAAAACCCATATTATTCAGCACTTTAATACTCATCACTTCGATATCTAAATTAGCTGGTAGGATGGAGGCAATTCCTGTCCCATTATTCGTAATGGCAGCAGCGATACCGGCACAGTGTGTTCCATGTCCTTTGGTGTCTTTATCATTGCTTTTTATTCCGCTAGATTTGTATCTTCCGACAATGTCTTCATGACTTGCATCAATTCCAGTATCCAATATAGCAATGGTTATTTTCTTTTTTGGAGCGGTTTTGATTTTAGCAAGATTTTCTTGCATTCGATCAATTGCTAATAAATCTAAACTCCATTGACTGCCACTTAATGGATCATTAAAACCAATCTTTTTATTGTTTTCTATTTGAGTATTTTCTTGTAAAATCGGCAATTCAACTTTCTGGTTAATTTCAATCCAGGTAGGATTAATTTCTTTTTTTACGCGAATAATAAATTCATTTACATTAATGTCATTTTTTATATCGATAGTGTAATAATCATCCAAGTGAGTCAGGTCACTATCAATGACATCAAAAGCAATTTTGTGAGAAACAATTTCTGAATGATATTTGGATAAAAATTGCTTTATTTGGCTATGATCTTTAAAAGCAATCAACAATTCTGGATTATTAAAATTATCGCTAACATTGGCTTTTAAGTGTGTATGAATTTTTTTATGAGAAAATGAAAAACTCATACTTAATGCCAGAGCCAGAATCATTGCAAAATTAGTATGCTTATACGCTTGTAATATCAACAAATGTATGCCCATGAGTAGCATATCTAGTGAAAAGTGGATGAGTAGTTGCGTGGAAAAGCCAGTATCATTTAACAATACATTGAAAGCAAATCCAAGTGTGACAAAAGCAGCAGGAACCAACAAAAATATCTTAGGCTTTACATACCAGATAGAAAGTAAAATAAAACTCAATGATATTAAAAACAAATGTGCCATCTAATGCGTAATTTCTACTGTGATAACGAACAATATAGATGATATAGTTCAATTATGATAACAATCTCCATAGGATCAATAATTTATGCATGATTCTAATGGAGACATTAACATTACTCAAATAATTTTTTATCCGTTAAACACTTGGTTATCTCCTAAAAACATTAACGATTTGTTGTTTTGTAGATAGGACATAATTCACAAGAAAGTTTAAAAGTTTAATATTTTTGCAACTTAAATTTTAAAGATGATACACAACACAGTTATAGTTGGATCAGGTCCAGCAGGTTATACCGCAGCAATATATGCTGCAAGGGCAAATATGAAACCAGTATTATATACAGGTCATGAACCAGGTGGTCAACTTATGATCACAACTGAAGTAGAAAATTTTCCAGGTTATCCCAATGGCATTCAAGGGCCAGAAATGATGGAAGACCTGAGAAAGCAAGCAGAACGTTTTGATACTAAGATTGTAAGTGATATGATCACTAAAGTTGATTTTTCTGGACCTGTCCACAAATTATGGTCAGAATCTGGTGAAGAAATACACGCACATACTGTCATTATCTCAACTGGAGCTAGTGCAAAATGGCTAGGCATACCTTCTGAAGAAAAGCTGATGAATAAAGGGGTAAGTGCTTGTGCGGTATGTGATGGTTTTTTCTTTAGAGGAATGGAAGTTGCCGTTGTCGGTGGAGGAGATTCTGCAACAGAAGAAGCTAGTTATTTAGCAAAACTATGTCCTAAGGTACACCTTTTGGTAAGGAGAGATGAGTTAAGAGCTTCTAAGATTATGCAAGAGCGTGTATTGAAGGCTGACAATATTGAAATACATTGGAATACAAGTACTGTGGAGATACTTGGTGAAGAAGAAGTAGAAGGGGTAAAAGTGATAAACAATAAAACCAACGAAGAATCAACCATTCCTGTAAAAGGATTTTTTGTAGCCATTGGACATACGCCAAATACGGCTATCTTTAACGATTGGTTGGATCAAGATGATACTGGATATTTAGTGGTAAAACCTGGAACAACATTAACAAATGTAGAAGGCGTATTTGCCTCAGGAGATGCCCAAGATAGGATATATAGACAAGCAATCACCGCTGCAGGTACAGGATGTATGGCAGCATTAGATGCAGAAAGATATTTAACAGAAAAAGGAATAATATAAAATTATGGCTAATAAATTCAGACCTGGAGTATTGCATGGACAAGAAGTGACAGACCTTCTTAATTATGCAAATGAAAAAAACTTTGCTATCCCTGCAGTAAATGTTGTCGGTACCAACTCTGTAAATGCATGTTTAGAAACTGCAAGAGAAATGAACTCTCCCATCATCATTCAATTTTCCAATGGTGGAGCCAGTTTTTTTGCAGGTAAAGGCATTAGTAATGATGGACAATTTGCATCTATAATTGGAGGAATCTCAGGTGCAATGCATGTGCATAATATGGCTGAGGCTTATGGGGTTTCTGTAATTCTTCATACAGATCATTGTGCAAAAAAACTATTGCCTTGGATCGATGGTTTGATGGATGCCAATGTAAAACACTTTGAGAAAACCAAAACACCATTGTACAGTTCGCATATGTTGGATCTGTCGGAAGAACCAATAGAAGAAAATATTGAAATTTGTGAGCGATATCTTAAGCAAATGGCAGATATTGGTATAACCTTGGAAATAGAATTAGGTGTAACTGGTGGAGAAGAAGATGGTGTAGATAATACAGATATAGACAATTCTAAACTGTATACTCAGCCAGAAGAAGTAGCTTATGCTTATGAAAAATTAAACGCCATTTCTGATAAATTTACCATTGCAGCTGCATTCGGTAACGTACATGGTGTGTATAAGCCAGGAAACGTAGAATTAACACCTAAGATCCTCAAAAATTCTCAGGAGTTCGTAAA
>JAHDBF010000031.1 GCA_020630525.1 Saprospiraceae bacterium | reverse complement strand
AAATAATAGCGATAGAATAATCGCCAATACGGGATTAAAATTCCTCATTCAACAGGTTCGTTTTAGTTCGTATAAATTGAGTTAAGCTACTCTAAATTAGTGAGTTAGGTTCAAGCACTTACTAATCCAAAATAGCATTAAGCGGCTATATAACCACTTAATTGCTCCAAAGCTAAAGAAATCAAGTCAAATAAATGAATTTTTCGTGTTAAATTTATAACTCAAACGATACTGGATGGTAATAAAGCTTAGATTAATAAATTTACATACGTATATTTCTGATTAACAATCGTTTAAATATGTAATTAAGTAAAATTTGGGCTCTTGGGTCAATGGGTATTTTTTAGATTAAGCAAACTGTTTATATCATTATTTACCCTAACAAAAACCTGCGATTATATTAATAAAATCTATAATATAAGTACTTTGATTTTACATTTTTATCAAAAAAAACTCGATTAGAGGTGACTAATCGAGTTTGAAATTTATTTTTTAATCAAATAACTTTTGCTTATAATTCATAATTTGGTTTCAACATTTGAACACCTTCGTCGCTAGCATAAAAATCGTTAATAATTCTGACTATTTCTTCTGAATCATCTACAATTGGTATTAAATCCATATCTTTTGCAGAAATATTTCCTACACCTAGCATCGTTTCTTGAATCCATGTTCTCATTCCTGACCAGAATTCAGTACCTACCAAAATGACAGGAACTTTTGTGATTTTTTTGGTTTGAATTAAGGTTAATACTTCAAAAAGTTCATCTAAAGTACCGAAACCTCCTGGCATCACAACGAATGCTTGTGCGTACTTTACAAACATTACTTTTCTCACAAAAAAGTATCTGTGATTCAAATTTGCTTCTGGGTGAATATATTGGTTATGAGATTGCTCGAAAGGTAAATCAATATTTAATCCAACAGAAAGACCATTCTCAATAAAAGCACCTTTGTTAGCTGCTTCCATAATACCGGGGCCACCTCCAGTAATAATTCCAAAACCTCTTTTTGTTAGATTTTGAGCTATTTCTACTGCTTTTTCATAATATGGCGCACCAGGTTTAGTTCTTGCAGAACCAAAAATAGAAATACAAGGTCCAATATTATTAAGTGTTTCGAATCCGTCTACAAATTCTGCGATCACCTTGAACATTGTCCAAGAGTTTTCACCTTTTATTTTGGTCCATCTTTTTGCATTAGATTGGAAACTTGATTGTTGATTAGTCATAATTTAAATTTAATTTAAGTCAGAAAAGACTTGTCCAATTATCTTGAACAAGTCTTTAAGCAATTTTATTTTCCAAACGTTAATAAAAATTAGTTAGCATAAGCTTCCTTAGATTTATTAAATTCAGTTTTAACATAATCCTGTAGAGAGGTGAGGTCATCGAATTGGTCAATCAGTCTATCTAAACCTGAATCACTTCCTCCCGAAGGTTTTACAAATTGCTCTACATCTTTTTTTGTTATTGAATCTTTGCTTAAGATTATTAGTCTTTCCACAACATTTCTTAATTCTCTGATATTTCCTGTCCAGTTAAAGTTTTGTAATTCTTTAAGCGCGGCTGGTGCTATTGATTTTGAAGGCATACCATATTCTTTACAAATATTGTTTGTAAAATGCGCTACTAATTCTGGAATATCATTTTTACGTTGATTTAAAGAAGGAACTTCAATAATTATCACAGCTAATCTATGATACAAATCTTCTCTAAATCTACCTTTGCTAATTTCGTGTCTTAAATTTTTATTGGTTGCAGCCACGATTCTAACATTTACAGGAATCTCAGCATCGCCGCCTACCCTTGTGATCCTACTTTCTTGTAATGCCCGCAGTACTTTAGCTTGAGCACTGAGGCTCATATCGCCTATTTCATCAAGAAACAAGGTGCCATCCTGTGCTAATTCGAATTTTCCTAATCTCTTTTTATGTGCTGAAGTAAATGAACCTTTTTCGTGACCAAACAATTCGCTTTCAATCAATTCTGATGGAATTGCTGCGCAATTCACTTCGATTATTGGTCCATCTTTTCTCTCGCTGTAATTATGCAGCCATCTAGCAACCAATTCTTTACCAGTACCATTTTCTCCAGTTACCAATACCCTAGCTTCTGTAGGCCCAACCCTTTCAATAGTATCTTTGATAAAATTAATTTCTTTTGAGCTACCGATTATTTCTTGTGTTTTTACGCCTTTTACTTTACGTTGAAGAGTTTTCTTTTCAGTAATCAAATTGGATTTATCCATCGCATTTCTTATGGTAATCAATAGCCTATTTAAATCCATAGGTTTTTGAATAAAATCAAATGCGCCTTTCTTAACGGCTTCAACTGCAGTATCTATCGTTCCATGACCAGAGATCATTACGATAGGAGTATCTGGAGTCAATGTTTGCAATCTATCGATTGCTTCCATGCCATCCATCTTTGGCATCTTAATGTCCAATATGATTACGTCATATTTGTTTTGTTTTACTTTAACCAAACATTCAATCCCATCACAGGCACTGTCCACTTTGTATTTTTCTAACTCAAGGATATCAGATAACGTTCTTCTGATTCCTTTATCATCATCAACAACAAGAATACTAGCCATTAAAAAAATTTGTAGTTTACTTTTAAAGCGGATTATTAAGAAGAACTAATCTTTAGATTTATTCATATAAATTCTGTAATTAAAAAGAGTTCTAGGCTAAACAATCCTAAAATATGAAGGCTAAGATACATTATAATTTTAATTTATACATAATAAACCCATAATATGGATATTATATATGTTATTTTATCATAATGTGTAAGTGTTTTACTGATTAGTCGTTTCTTATAGCTCGAAAAAAGTAGAAACAAGCTAACATATTAGATATACATACTATACGTAAAATATGTTTTTTATCAGTATCTACGGATATAATTAATCTACAATATATTATGAATTTAATGCGGTAATGGCAAGATATGCCATCATACCAACACTCTGACTTAGACAAGATTCATCTACATCAAAAGTGCTTGTATGGACTGGAGATGTAATCCCTGATTCTAAATTTCCTGTACCCATTCTGTAAAAGACAGCTGGAATAAGGTGGGAATAAAAAGCAAAATCTTCTGATGTCATCCGTTTTGGTAAATCAATGATTTTTTCATGTGGTAAGAACTTTTTGGCAGCAGCTACTAAAGCTTTAGTAGCTGAAATGTCATTATTTAACACAGGGTATCCTACTTTAATTATAAGGTGGCATTTAGCTTTATATTTTTCTGATATTTGTGCCGCAATTGATTGCATCTCCTGGTGAATATTAAACCGTAGTTGCTCATCCATGGCACGGAATGTACCATGAATATTTATCCTATCAGGGACAACATTGGTCGCACCACCATCTGAATTAATTTTACCAAAACAAATAATTACATCTTCTTTGTTTTCTACATACTTTAGTCTCAAATTTTCCAAAGCAAGTAAAAACTCACTAGCAATAATTAAAGGATTGGTATAATTATCAGGTAAAGCAGCGTGTCCACCTTTACCAATAATTTCTACATATAGTTCATCTGCAGAAGCCATATAGGGCCCAGCATGAAAACCAAAATATCCAACTTCTAATGGAGGGTGCACATGTTGTCCAATGATTAATTCTGGTTTAATCTTATCAAATAATCCTTCTTTTATCATAATGGATGCACCGCCAGGTAATTTTTCTTCTGCAGGTTGAAAAATACACATAATAGTACCTTCCCATAAGTCTTGACAAGACAATAAAGTCTTGATCGCTCCAAGGAGGCAAGTAGTATGAACATCATGGCCACAAGCATGCATTACACCATCGTTTTTGGAACGGTATGGCCTATCAACGGATTCTAGAATAGGCAATGCGTCAATATCTGCCCTTAGCGCTATAGTTTTTTTTGATTCATTCAAATTATTTTTTAGTGTTGCTACTATGCCGTGACCTGCCCAACCTGTTGTATATTCTACTTTTAATTTATCTAACTCGCTTGCAATAAATTTTGCAGTTTTTTCTTCTTGGAAAGAAAGTTCAGGATTCATGTGTAAATGTCTCCGTATTTTAACTAATTCTTCTTGAAGTTGGCTAGCTGTATTATGAATTCTATCTCGCATTTATACAGAAAATAATTTGTTTACTAAAATATTAAAGTCAGTTAACACAGTATAATTGGTTGCATAATTTGAATCAATTTCATCTGTGTTTACAGTGGTATAAAATTCATTATCACTTGAGATAAAGTTAGAAAATATTGATGTTTTTAGTTTTGGCAAATTTGGATTAACGGTTTCTGATGCATAACCAATCCAAGTTTTAAACCCGAAAATTACTGGAAAAATGTTTACTGCAAGCGTTTTTCTATTTGGGCTAAATATGAATAAAATGGGGAATAATATAAGGAATATAATACCAGAAACTATATCAAATATTCTTTTTTGCTTTCTGATTTCAGATTGGCTAAGGTTTAATGTCAAGCTTGTTGCCTTCCAATTTCCAGTAGTATTTTTAGAGCTGCTTTCTATAGAGCCTTCTTCTAAATTTCCAATTCTATATTTAATCTGAGCACCAAAATGATTCATTACATTGAATATTTCGTTATTGGAAATGTCTTTTGTACAAAAGAAAATCTCATTTGCGTTAAGGATTGAAATTGCTTTTTTGATATCAATGATTAGTTGCTCTTTAGAATTCATTTTTTGATCACTAAGTTCTATCGCAGATACAATATCCAGTTGAGGATTACTCTCAAAAGCATGTTTAAATTGCTGAATAGAATTATTACTCCCTATGACGATAATTTTAGTTTGCGCTTCTTTTAAACCTCTCCATTTACCGGTTATGATTCTTTGATATAACAGTATTCCTAAAAGAGAAAAAGGTATAATCCCAACAGCTGCAATAATGATAAGTGCTCTTGAAAATCGCATAGACTCAGGCAAGAAACTGTATGTTAAAACAATAGCCAATGTTGTCACTATCCAAGCAGAAATTGTCTTTACTATATTTTCATTTTTGGGATATTTACCCATTAAAAAGAATCCTAAAATATAAATGGAGGCAAAACCAGTTATTAAAAAATAAAAAGACAAATAGTTATAATACGCTATATTGCCAAAATAAAAATGACCCCAAAACTTAGCTGCTAAAACATAAATGGCAATGACGATTAAGAAGTCATATATTGGCGGAAGCAACTTAATAACTAATGCTTTCAAAAATGAAAAAACACCTAAAATTAGGATTAAGATATTAATCAAACTATTGAACAAAAAACCTCCAGAAGAATGCTTTTCATTAAATAATCTCATGGCATTATAAAAATGCTTGGTGTAAGTAAATGACCCTTTCTTTGTGCTTTCACCCTTGAAGTGGACGATAGAAGAGTTGCTTAAATATCTGTTTTTATAGCCAGCATCAATGATCCTAAACGAAAGGTCAATATCTTCTCCGTACATAAAAAATCGTTCGTCTAGTAATCCTATTATATCTAATACAGATCGCCTCATAAACATAAATGCTCCAGTCAATACTGGAACATTATGATCGTTTTCGTTATCTAAATGCCCTTGGTAATAGCTATTGAATAATTTACTTTTGGGAAAGAACTGCCATAATCCAGAAAACTTACAAAAGGATGACCAAAGGGTTGGGTTTCCACGCTTAGATTCTGGTAAAAAAGCTCCTGATCCATCATACATTTTTACACCAATAGCACCAATATTATTTTCTGATTTTATCTCAGCTAAACAATTGACAAATGTATTTTCAGAGACTAGCGTGTCAGGATTTAATATCAAAACATATTCGCCTGAAGAGGCTAAAATACCTTGGTTATTGGCTTTAGAAAATCCAACATTTTCATTGTTAACTATTACTTTTACTTGAGGAAATTCTGCTTTTACCATTTCAACAGAATCATCAATAGAGTCGTTATCAACTACAATTATTTCAGCATTTATATTATGTACTGCTTTTAACACGGAAGCAAGACAAGCACGCAAAAAATGCTTAACATTGTAATTAACTATAATAATTGACAACTCTTTCATTGTCACAAATTAGCTTTGCTTATATGGTTGGCGACTTAAAATAGATTGTGCCAAAGTATATTCATCAGCATAAGCCAATTCGCCACCAAAAGAAACACCACGAGCAATCATACTAATATCAATATCTTTATTTTCTAATTTTTTACTGATATAAAACACAGTAGTTTCGCCTTCTATTGTTGGCGCAATTGCCATAATTAATTCTTCGATTTTTTCTTCTTCAACCCTCTTACACAAGGAATCTATATTTAAGTTTTCTGGACCAATTCCATCCAAAGGCGAAATAACGCCACCAAGAATATGATATACTCCACTATATTGTTGGGTTTCTTCAATAGCCATTACGTCTCTAATACTTTCTACTACACAAACAGTAGTCTTTCGCCTAGAAGGAGAAAGGCAAATATCACAAATTTCATTATCTGAATAGTTGTGACAATTTTTACAAGATTTTATCCCTTTTTTTAGGTTCTGAAGGCTATTTACAATCCTGTCATTTTTTCCAGAATCATCTGCAAGTAAATGTAGGATCAGTCTAAGTGCAGATTTTTTCCCAATACCTGGCAATCTACTTACTGCTTCTACTGCATCTTCTAATAACTTGGAGGAAAACTTCATTTATACCTGACGTTTTTATGTGTCAAAAATAGGGAAACATTGAATTAAGACCGCTATAATTAAAACTTAAGCTGTCAAAATATCAATAATCGTACAAGTAATCTCGAATACTTGTTATTTTTGGAACACAAAATTGAAAATAATGGCTGAAATAATCAGAATGCCGCGATTGAGCGACACAATGGAAGAAGGGAATATTGTTTCTTGGTTAAAAAGTGAAGGTGATAGCGTAAGTCCTGGAGACATTTTAGCAGAAGTGGAAACTGATAAGGCTACTATGGATCTTGAAAGTTTTCATTCTGGGACATTACTCTATATTGGTGTAAAAGAAGGTCCTGTCCCTGTTGATGGGATAATTGCAATAATTGGTGAAAAAGGAGAAGATGTCAAAGCTTTATTGGCGAGTGCTGAATCAGAAAACCCTGTAGTAGTTACGGAAGTTAAAGAGGAAATAGCTGATGCACCAAAAGCAGTACCAAGTCCCTCTCCTATTCCGGTCGCAACAGAAACAAAAATAGTATCGCCTTCTATAGATGGGCGCATAAAAGCTTCACCATTGGCAAAGAAAATGGCAAATGAAAGAGGCATAGATATACAACTAATAACTGGGACTGGGGAAGATGGCAGAATCATTAAAAGAGATGTTGAGAATTTTGTACCTAGTAGCGCAAACACTAAAATTAGTCAAGCAGTAAATGTAGATCCTGAAGTACAATATGGAGACGTTGCTGTGAGTCAAATGCGAAAAGTAATTGCTAAGCGATTGTCCGAAAGCAAATTTACTGCGCCACATTTTTATCTTACTATTGAGATAAATATGGATCAAGCAATTGCTGCAAGAAAAGCAATAAATGTCGATGAAAATATAAAAGTTTCTTTCAACGATTTAGTGGTTAAGGCTGCTGCATATTCTTTAAGGAAACATCCTCATATAAATGCATCATGGCATGGAGATAAAATGACTATTCATAGGGAAATTAATATTGGTGTTGCTGTTGCTGTCCCAGATGGATTGGTTGTTCCGGTATTGCACAATACAGATGCCATGAGCTTAGTAGATATTAATTCTACGGTAAGAACTTTGGCAAAAAAAGCTAGAGCTAAAAAGATACAACCTCAAGAGATGCAGGGTAATACATTTACGATCTCTAACTTAGGAATGTTTGGAATAGAAGAATTTACTGCAATTATCAACACACCAGATGCTTGTATACTTGCTGTTGGTGGTATAATCCAAAAACCAATAGTGAAAGATGGAGAAATAGTTGTTGGGAATATGATGAAAGTGACTTTGTCATGTGACCATAGGATTGTCGATGGAGCTGTTGGGTCTCAATTTTTAAATACATTCAAATATGTATTAGAAAATCCAGTTAGAATGTTGGCTTAATAAAAGATAGGTTATTAATAAAAGATAGGTTATTTATAATGGTAAAAAAGAAAAGGCGCAATCGTAACGATTGCGCCTTTTCTTTTTATTTAAACGATTACATTAATTGATGTTTAGTAACCTGAATTTTTATTTCCATTAGAGTAATTGCTTCCTGATTCAGAAGAACCTGTTTTAGTTGAGTACCCTTCTGGTTCTGCCATATCAAAATCATTCGCTTCGCAAGTTCTGAACTCTACTCTTCTATTTAAGTAGTGATCTCCAGATGCACCACCGATTGGACTTTCTTCTCCACCGTACATTAACTTCAATCTACTTCTATCTATGCCGTAATTTTCAGTAAGGTAATCAATTGAGTTTTTAGCTCGATTGTAAGAAAGTACATTATTATATTCATTAGAATTTTTGTTGTCTGTGTGTCCATAAGCAACTACACATAGCTCAGGACATTTTTTCATTACTTGTCCAATGTGGTGCATTTGTGTATAGTATTGAGACTTTATCTTAGACTGATTATTGTCAAAGTGAATCATCGGTAAAAACCAGTTTCCACAACCAGAAACTACATAAGAACCACTAGCATTAGTATACCCACCTCCATTTGAAGTGCTAGAAGTAGTTCTTACAATTTCTCCTTCAGAATTTGTAGTTGCCCCTATAGCAGTTGCAACTTCAGTTTTTACATCAGTCATTTTTGCATCAATCATTTCTTGTACTTGCTCATCCGTGATACAGCATTCTGCTGCTTCAGCAACTCCATTTTCATCTATAGCTAATCCTGGCGGAGAATAAGGTTCTTGGTCTTTACAATCAGCAATTCCATCACCGTCACTATCTAATGTTATTCCTCTTGTATCCACAACACAACCAGCAGGTGTATCCAATTCTTGATCTACCATATCAATTACACCGTCTTCATCATCATCCGTTAGATCAAGTTGTGGTCTTTTCTTCAATTCAGCAATATCATTAAATGTTGCATCCAATGGATTTAACCAATATAATGGTTCTGTTCTTTTATCAAAGTTACCAATATTAACACCGATAATTAGGTTTGTGTAATGTCCAATATCAACATTGTTGGTTTGATCAAGATGTGTTCTATATTTTTGACCATCTAGAAAATCATTGTCAGATAAAAATAATTTATGCTCTAAACCTACATTAATTCTTTTTGAAATTTTTCTTGATATCCCCATTGATGCTGTCCAAACAAAATGCACATTAAAGCTATCTCCAAATCTAAAAATTGCCTTTTTCTTTGGTCCTTCAGTCTCATAAGTCCCATCATAAATTTCCTTTAAGTTAGACTTGATTGCATCTCTTCCTGCTTTTGTATCAACACCATTTGTATCATAATCAACTCTATTTATCAAATTTGTATATAACTCTCCATTACCGTCTCTTAAATCTAACATAGTTCTATGAGTGTCTAAACCCGCTCCCATCGCTGCGTACCAGTTCCACTTATTTCTTTCTTTATGAAATAATAAGTTTCCTATATTAATAACCACTTCTAAAGTTGCATTTGCATAAGTAGTTTGGTGTGCAAAAAACCAAGCTTCTCCAGTTTGAGAACCATATCCATTAAAGATACCATCATGATAATTTTCTGGTTCTAAATTTTTGTAGGAAAATTGTGGGTCTAAACCTTTAGCTTGTCCGTAAAACAAGCTTGCTCTTACTGAAAATATGTAATGAAAAGCTTTCCTAAGGTGCAATCCTACTCCCCATCCAGCTGGAATTTCTCGATCCACATCGCCGTCAATCATAAAATGACCAAGTGTAATACCTACTTCAAGGGCATCTTTAGGTTTTGCAGAATATTTTTGTTGTCCCATACGCCACTCTTTATTTTGGTCGGCGTCGACAGTCATTTCATCAGTGACTCTTGCCGTTTTCCAAGTGTCATTAAAATCTTCTTGAACTTCTTCTGAAGTTTCAACGGGAACATCTCCTTCTTGCGCAAAAACAAGTGAAGAACATACAAGGGCGACGAAAAGAAACATTAATCTTTTTGTACTCATAGGTGTAGTGTTTAGTTCGTTAACTATGCAAAGTTAATAGCAATTGTAATAACTAGGTAAACAAATTACATTTTTTTTTAATATGTAAGTATTTGTTTACCTAATACCATAGCAGCATTTAGGGTAAAAAGGTGTGAATTCTTATAACAACCCCAAATATAAATTACCATTTTTGATTTCTTTATATTAATTAACATATGAAGATCAAAATGTCAAATAGTGTGCATTTTTCGGTATTCTATGTGACTTTATAACGACTGAAGTAATGATTCGCTTCTTATAAGAAATAAAAATCATATTATAAATATTTGTTATTTGTATATAATTACAAGTCAATTATTTACATTTGTAAAAAATATACAATATGATATTCTTTGATAGTGTACTTTACAATGAAAAAGAGTTTACCAATAGTTCAAAAGGCAGTTTATTCTCAGCGTTGCACTTCTATCAGCAAGAAATTCACCGCATCAATGATTTTGAGGTTGGGGTTGTCGGATTAGAAGAAAATAGTTTGAATATTTTTAGAGAAAACTTTTACAAATTAGGAGATCATTTTCAATATCCAATACTTGATTTAGGATTATTACAATGGTCTAATGAGCAAGAATTAAATCATAAAATTAAAATATTATCAAAGGATATCACCCTCATTGTTGTTGGAGGCCCCATGTTGGATTGCGGAATAAAACAAGCTATTGTTACCAATGAATTTAATAATGAACTATCCAATAAGCATAATATTATAGGTTATCAAAGACATAGAACTGCGGTTACGGATTTTATAAATATGAGTGAATATGACCACTTATCTCTTGGAGAAGTCCGTAGAAACATGCTTGGGGTTGAACCAATTCTCAGAGATTGTAATGGATCGAACATAGATTTAGCAGTTATAAAGAAGTCTGACTCGAATCTAGATCTAGTCAATAATACTTGCGGTCTAACACTTGAGGAGACGTGTCAAATTAGTAGGTATCTAGGCATCAGTTCGGGAATGAATTTTTTACAATTGCATAATTTTGAACATTATGCAAAAGGAGAAAACATCAATTCCGCAGCAGAATGTGCATCTATAATCAGTTGGTATTTTTTAGAAGGAGTATTGAATAAGATATACGAAAGCCCTGATAAGTCTAATAATATTACGTACTTAATCAATAACGAATTATTCGAAGATCCAATTACATTTATTAAAAGTAATATCTCTGGACGATGGTGGATCAAAGTAGGAGATGAAAATGCGGAGGCGCAGCCATGTCTATTTGAAGATTACATTTCTTGTAGGTCTGGAAATGTACCAGACAGATTATTAAGTTTAATCAATCAATAATTTTTCTAAGGCCACTCCACGTGATCCTTTAATCAAAACTTCAGTCTTTTCTGGTATTGGATATTTCAAAAATTGCATTTTTAAAGCATGTACATCTGGATGATGTTGAATTAATGTTGAATTCAAGTTACACTTAAGAAATTCCTTACCTACTAAATAAATTTTTCTTGGGTTCAATTTTACCACTTGATCTATCAGATTTTGATGAGCTTCTATGCTAGTTTCCCCTAATTCAAGCATATCTCCTAGAATCAAGATTTTATTTTCTGTTCTACCCTTCTTCATGAAAGCATCTATACTTGCTTTCATACTAGATGGATTGGCATTGTACGCATCAAGGTAATATTGAATATTGTCTTTTTCAATGATTTGTGATCGGTGATTGGTTGGGATATAGCCTTCTATTCCATTTACCATGATTGTTAAGTCAACATCAAAAAACGCGCCTATGGTTAAGGCAGCAGCGACATTAATCCTATTAAAATCCCCAAACATATTAGTCTTAATTTCAATATGTTTGTAGTTTAATGACAAGTACTTAGTATTAACATTGTTCTTTGAGCATGTATTCTGGTCATAAGATATCGTATTAGGATAATCAGCAATTAATTTTATTAAGGTATTATCAGATTTATTGTAGAAAATAACTTTTTCATTCTCTTTGAGGAATGTGTACATCTCGCTTTTACCCTTTATGACTCCTTCAATTCCACCAAATCCTTCTAGATGAGCACTGCCGATGTTGGTGATTATCCCAAAATCTGGTTGGGCTATTTCGCATAATAGTTTGATTTCTCCTTGATGATTGGCGCCCATTTCTACGATTCCAATTTCTGTATTTTCAGTAAAGGATAATAGAGTTAATGGGACACCAAGATGATTATTTAAATTCCCTTTGGTATAACCAATATTAAAACTGGATTCTAGAACAGATTTACACAGCTCTTTCGTTGTTGTTTTGCCATTTGATCCAGTAATTGCTAATATTTTAAGGCCCAACTTTTGTCTATGATATGTTGCTAATTGTTGTAATGTTAATTCTACATTATTTACGAGGAAATAATTGTATGCATTTGAGACATAGTTTTTGTCATCAATGACAACAGCTTTTGCCCCACTATCAATTGCATTATTAATGTATTGATGTCCATCAAAATTTGGACCTTTTAGTGCAAAGAAAATATTTCCATCAGATATGGTCCGTGTATCAATTGATATCCCAGTCGAATCGAGAAATGTTTGATAAAGTGCCTCTATTCCCATTAAGATCAAAGTAGATTTTGTCCAAAAAAAAAGTCTTCACCAATATAGGCAAAGACTTTTTTCTTAAATATATTTATAGAGATTAATAT
Source organism: Saprospiraceae bacterium (assembly GCA_020630525.1). GTDB lineage: Bacteria > Bacteroidota > Bacteroidia > Chitinophagales > Saprospiraceae > JAHDBF01. Next base: position 15,121 of record JAHDBF010000031.1, on the reverse strand, counting down.
CTCCTTTTTGTTTGTTTTTGAGGCCCGAAAGTGTTACCAGAAGTGTCTCCGTTACCAGTTTCGCCACCGACTCTTACCATTGCACATCTGAATCCTAAATCTCTATCAGACTTGTCCTCATCTTTAAATCTTCTATTTGCAGGTGCTAACCAGTACAATCTATCAGACCATCCACCACCTTTGATAACTCTAGATTTGTCGCTAATTAATGTGTAGTTTCCATACTCATACTTTACGAACTCGTCATTGTCACCATCTTCGTAATTTCTCTGATCTCCTTCTCTATAGTTTTCTCTAAGACCTAAAGTATCATCTTCTACTTGCCTGTACTTTAATCTACCTAAACTATCTTTTTCTACTGGTTTTCCATCTTCATCTAATACTTTCTCCATGAATACATTCCCTCTAAAAGAATTTAAGTCATGATCCTCAGAATCATTTAAGGTTGTACTTGTCAATGGTCTATATACATCTTGTACCCACTCATTTACATTTCCAGCCATGTTATAAAGACCAAAATCATTTGGAAGATAAGAAGTACAAGGACCAGGACCAGAGGCTTTATCATTTAAGTTTCCAGCCATACCCATGTAATCTCCTCTGCCTCTCTTAAAGTTAGCAATGATTCTACCTTGATATTTGTCTCTTTTCTTGTAACGCGCTGTGTTGCCATCCCAAGCGAAGTACCTTTTATCTGTAATTACTTCATCTTCTGATGCTGCCTGATTTCCAACTAAAGCCAAAGCTGCATATTCCCACTCTGCTTCTGTAGGCAATCGATAATCTGGTAATAATATACCATCTTCAAATCTTACAGCTCTTTCTCCACCAGTAGCTTTGTTTTCGAGGTTTTTCCTTACACTTCCAGTGTATTGACCACTTAGATAAGCTTCAGAATTAAAAGTTTCGCTATCCATCTGCTCATTAGAGTTATTGTTTAATACTCCTCTTTCGATAAGCAATACTTCGTTAACCCTATCGCTTCTCCACTTACAAAATTCTTGAGCTTGCAACCAAGAGACACCTACAACAGGATAATCGTCATAACTTGGGTGTCTAAAGTAAGTTTCTACCAATGGTTCATTAAAAGAAAGCTCTTCTCTCCATACTAAAGTATCAGGCAAAGCATCAATCCATACTTGTGGATATGATTGATACACTCTTTTAATAAAATATAGGTATTCTTTCCAGTTGATATTACTGACTTCTGTTTGATCCATATAGAAAGAAGATACAGTAACTCTTCTAGGAATAGTATTCCATTCAAATTGTACATCTTCCGCGGTACTACCCATTGTGAAAGTTCCACCTTCAATTAGTACCAAGTTTGGACCTGTTTGCTGTCCCTCGTAATCTAATTTTTCAAAACCGCCCCACTCTTGATTATTGTACTCCATTCCGGTTGCTGAAGAAGTTTCTCCAGATCCAGTTCTTTTACATGACGTAAATAATAAAAAAGCGGAAAAGCTAATTACGAATAAAAATAATTTCCGTTCCATTAACACACATTTTTTAATTGGATTTCAAATATAATTAAACCGTTTATTATTCCAAGTATAATCTACATGCCTAAAAACATAAATCATACCGATATCACCGAAATAATAAAAAACAGTTGTTTAATTTCGATTCTTCTTTGCCTAACGCACCCAAGGTAATTAAAATCCCCAATTCATGACTACCTTTTGTGGTAAAACCTAACGCAGAAGTTGTAAAATCGAAGCTATAATTGATTTTTATGTTATCAACACTGGCTCCGACGCTAAATATTAACGCATCTGAATTATTAAAAGTATGTCTAAACATCACTCCCATAATTAAATTTCTCAAATGCAGATGAGTCCCAATATTTAATTGATTATAATCTGCTTGTTTGGCAAATAATATGCTCGGAGATAAAAACGTCGGCTTTGTTCTGTTATTGCCTGATTCTAGTATAAACTGATATCCTCCATGAATATTAAAAAGGATTGGTATACCATTGCTATCTACACCTCTATTTTGGTCATTTAAAAAATCGTTCACTGGGCTATTTAAATGTTGCATACTTAAGCCAGCGTACCATTTGGTATTATATACCAATAAGCCAGTACCAACATCTAAGTAACCATTATTAAGATTTTCTGGTCTTTGTTCAAGCGAAGGGATTACCATTCCACCTGGTGCAGGCCCTGAAATTGGATCAATTTGATCATAAAATACCAATTTATCCCAATCCAATATCGATTGAGTATAACCAAGCTCTAATCCTATCCGCAATTCCCAATCATTTACCAATCGCATTTTATACATATATGTTAATCCCAATGACTGGTGCTTGATTGTTCCATCTCCAGCGCTGTCACTTGTTGCAGAGACGCCAATTCCACTTTTGATCTTGTTAAAATATTGGTTGTACCCTAATGCATAGCTTTCGAATGTTTGGGAAATTCCAGGCCATTGTAATCTATAATTGATATTAAATTGAGGACCGACACCTATTCCAGCAAATGCAGGATTTAACCTTAATGGTGCATTAAAGTATTGGCTAAATACTAGGTCTTGTCCACTCAAAGATAAGGTGCAAATGATCTGAGCGAATATGATTAAAAAGGTCTTCTTCAAGTCAATGAATATTTTTCCAAATTTTAATTTGAGCTATTGGCAATACGATTTTTGAATTAACGTTTCTATAACATTGTTTTTAAAAGCATTCCAATCTCTTATGAAATTATCGGTAAAACTAGCACTTTTATTTTGTGGGCTTTCAATTACTTTTGTTAATACCGCAATCAATGGTCAAGAATCGTCTCTTAGCGACGGAACTATCTATAAATTGGCAGTAAGAGAAAGTGGAATTTATAAATTAGATGCAGCCTATTTTCAAAACAATTTATCAATTGATATTTCTCAAATTAATCCCAATCAAATTCAACTTTTTACTGATGAAGGTGGAATGCTTGACGAAAAAATAGCCAATACACAATTTTATGACCCAACAGAATTAGCAATAAAGGTCACAGGCAGTGAGGACGGAAGATTTGATACAAATGATGCTGTTTATTTTTATTCTCAAGGATGTAATGAATTTGATTGGACTGAAAATAATGCTTCTATAAAACCCAATTTATATGACAATAGACATTTTGTTTTTTTAAAAATAAATCAAAATAACGGTAAACGAATATTAACTAAACAAAGTGAATCAGAATTCCCTTCTTATGAGATGAATACCACGCATAAGATTTATCGTCATGAATTAGAGCGAGTAAATCTTTTAGAAAATTATATTTCAGCTCAAGGCTCAGGAAGAATGTGGTTTGGAGAGTCTTTTTCCAACAATTGGAATCAAGATTTCTCTTCGTTTTTTACTAATATCTCCCCTATTCAAGGAAGTGAATCAAAGGTAAGTTTTCATTTTGCGGCAAGATCAGAGAGTGCATCCAAATTGTCTGTAGACATTAATGGCTCTTCATTTGATTACAATATAAGTGGTTCTAGCATCGGCAATGTTGAATCTATTTATGCAAAAACAATAATTAAATCAGAAAATATCGTTTTAGGAAAAAATCCAAATATCCAATTTTCTTATAGTCCAAATGATCCATCAGATAATGCTTGGTTAGACTACATTCAAATAGTTACCGAAGAGGATATTGATATAAATTCTTCTGATTATATATTCAATTTTAATAATGAATCGAATGAATATACTGCAATAAATTTCCAAGAATTAAATGTAAACAATGAGCTTTGGGATGTATCTAAATTTAATGAAGTAAAACAATTATTGCCTGACAATACTGGTAATCATGTGTTTAGAAATGGTGAATCACCAACCATTTTCTACGGATTTAGTCCTTCACAAAGTAAGACTCCAGAATTTATTGGCGAAGCAAAAAATCAAAATTTAAAATCTGAAAAGTCATCAGAGTTGTACATTATTACTGCAATACAATTTTTAGAAGCGGCAGAGAGATTAGCGATACATAGATCAGGAACGAGTGGAATCTCTACTAAAGTGGTTGTCATAGATGACATTTACAATGAATTTGGTAGCGGACGATCAGATCCTACTGCATTGAGAAATTTTGCCAAGTATCAGTATGATAATAATGAAAACTTTAAATATCTACTCCTTTTTGGGGATGCAACGTATGATTTTAGGCATATCAATGATACTGATCCTAACCATAATTTTGTTCCTACATACCAAACTATGGAATCATTAAACCCAATCGAGGCATTTCCTACTGATGATTATTTTGCCTTATTATCAGACAATGAAGGTGGTGACATCAATAATTCAGGTGGAGAGTTTGATGGAGCTGTAGATATCAGTGTCGGTAGAATACCTGTTACAAATATTGATCAAGCTAATGTAATTGTTGATAAGATTTTAAAATATGATACTGATCCAAAAACGTTTGGAGATTGGAGACTAAATGTTGGTTTTAGCGCTGATGATGAAGATAGTTTTGGCGATCAATTCTTAAGTCAAACAGAGGTAATTGCTAAAAAAACTGATACCATTGACCCTTTATTTAACATACAAAAAGTGTACTTTGATGCGTTTGTACAAGAATCAACACCTGGAGGTGAAAGATACCCTACAGCTACCCAAAAACTGGTAGAAAACTTATTTAAAGGTCAATTGGTTTTAAACTATCTAGGTCATGGTGGACCAAAGGGATGGTCTCAAGAAAGGGTATTTCAAATCGAGGATATCCAAAATCTTGACAACTCAAATAAAATGCCTTTAATAGTTACAGCGACATGCTCTTTTACTGGATTTGACAATCCCAACTTTGTGAGTGCTGGAGAATATGCATTTCTTAATAATAATGGCGGAGCAATCGCATTATTTACCACTGTAAGATCTGTCTACTCTAATTCAAATGCAAGAATAACTAGAGCTGTGTTTGATAATCTATTTTCAAAAGTTGAAGGACAACAACTCAAACTAGGAGATATCATCAAAGTCGCAAAAAACTCCAACTCGCAAGATACATTAGACAATAATGTAAGAAAATTCGCATTGATCGGAGATCCCAGTATGCGTCTTGCGACACCTAATGAAAATATCATTCTTGATAAAATTAATGATAGATTAATTGATAATATTGGCTTTGACACTATTAGAGCACTTGATAAAGTAAAGATCGCTGGACACATCGGTAACAATCCAGAGAATGTCATCACTTCGTTTAATGGAAAAGTATTTGTGACCTTATTTGATAAACCAAAAGATGTATTGTCTTTAGGTAACAACGAAAACAATATTAAAAGATCGTTTAAAACTCAAGAAAACATCTTATTCAAAGGATCTGCTACTGTTAGCAATGGAAAATTTGAATTAGAATTTACCTTACCAAAAGAAATTAACTTTAATTATGGTGAAGGTAAAATAAGTCTCTATGCAACCAATGAGGTAGATAATGACGCTGGTGGTTTTTACAGAAATATCATAATAGGTGGATCAAGTGCTACTGCCATAGATGATTCAGAAGGTCCTGAAATAGAAATTTTCCTCAATGATGAAAACTTCGTTTCGGGTGGAATTACTGATGCAAACCCAAATTTATTGGTACATCTGAGTGATGATCTTGGGATTAATATTAGCAGTACAAGCATCGGTCATGATATCACTGGCGTTTTAGATGACGATACTGCGAATCCTATTAAACTTAATGAATTTTACCAGTCTACCACTGATGATTCTAGCAGTGGAACAGTAAATTTCCCATTAAGAAACCTTACTGTTGGCTTACATAAGATTCGTATAAAAGCTTGGGATATTACTAATAATTCATCTGAAAGTGAGTTAACATTCCGAGTAGTAGATGAAAGTTTTGATAATTTAGAACATGTACTCAATTATCCAAATCCATTTACCACGAATACGAATTTTAGTTTTGAACACAGGCTTGCTGGAGGACTTCTTGATATTGGCGTGTATATATACACATTATCAGGCAAATTGGTCAAAACAATAGAAACTACTCGAGCAGCGACTGGTTATCGGATAGATGACATAAACTGGGATGGTAATGACGATTTTGGAGCAAATCTTGCGAAAGGAATCTACTTATATAAAATAAAAGTCAAAGATAATGCTGCTGATATTGAATTAGAAAGTGATTTTGAAAAGCTAGTTATATTAAAATAAACATTAATAACATATATTTGTACTCAATTAAAAGAAAAGAATGAAACATAGTTTTAAAGTTTTATGCATTGCACTTACTTTTTTGGCATTTAATAATCCTGTCAAAGCTCAATTTTCTCCACCAGATGGATGTATCGTCGATGCTAATGGAGAATGTATTCCCAATACAATCTTAGGTGCTTTACCATTCCTAAGAATCATTCCAGATGCAGCCTCTGGCGCAATGGGGGATGCAGGAATAGCAACCAATAATGGCTATAACGCACTTCACTTTAATGGTTCAAAATTGCCATTTGCAGAAGAAGACAGTGGATTGTCATTTACATACACGCCTTGGTTAAGAAACTTAGGATTGAATGATGTATATATGGCCTACCTTTCTGGGTATATGAAAATGGATGAATTCCAATCAATAGGTGCGAGTTTGCGTTTTTTCTCTCTAGGAGATATTAACTTTACAGATATAGAAGGTGCTCCTGCAGGATCTGGAAAACCAAGAGAATGGGAAGCTGCAATAGGTTACGCAAGGAAATTATCGCCAAATTTCTCAGCTGGATTAACTGCAAAATACATGGTTTCTAATCTTGCTTCAGGACAAATAGTTCAAGGTATTGAGATTTCTTCAGCAACTTCATTTGCTGCCGATTTGTCATTGACATACGACAATGACATTGTGTTGGGTGCATATGATGGAAAATTGAGAGTTGGACTTGCGCTTACCAACATTGGTTCAAAAGTTACTTATACCAATAACCCAACGAGAGATTTTATCCCTACCAATTTTGGTCTTGGTGCTGCGCTAGAGCTTAATTTTGATGAGTACAATAGTATGACTTTTGCCTTAGACATAAATAAGTTAATGATACCTACTCCTATTCCATCAAAAATATTTGATGAAAATGGAAATATTGAAGACAATCCAGATTACGATAGAGAAGGAGATCCTGCTGGTGGTCCAGACGGTGTTGCTGATTACAGGCAAAAATCTTTATTTAGTGGAATATTAGGAAGCTGGGGTGATGCACAAGGTGGGTTTTCAGAAGAATTACAAGAATTTAATTATTCCGTTGGAGTTGAATATTGGTACGATAAGCAATTTGCGGTAAGACTTGGTTATTATTATGAGCACCCATTAAAAGGAGCTAGACAATTCTTAACAGTAGGCGCAGGATTAAAATACAATGTTTTTGGATTTGATATTTCATACTTGGTACCTACCAACAATGTTAGAAATCCATTAGATAATACATTGAGATTTACTTTACTGTTTGACTTTGATGTATTCAGACCAGACGATTTATAATAGAATTCAATACACAGTAAACAAAAAATAAAAAAATAGCGGCTGAAAATTCAGCCGCTATTTTTTTTGTAAAACACGTCAATAAGCCGGATTCTGTAATCGCCAAAGCGACCTCTATCATTTATCTAGTCCCAAGATCACTCATTGGGATCAATCTACCTACCCTTCTTGGCTTGATAATCAACTAAAGCGAGCAACTTTATTCTTGCGAACCAAGATTTACATGGTATTTCAACCCATAAGGTTTACCTCCAAATCCGTTACCGAATCTAGATGTGAGCTCTTACCTCACATTTGCACCTTTACCTCATTGCTGAGGAAGTCTATTTTCTGTGGCACTTTCTGTCCTTAATACATTAAGGCCCATCAGTTAGATGGTATGGCGCTCTGCGTTGTCCGGACTTTCCTCTTTAATCATTTGCCATATATAGTAAAACTATTTGGCTCATAAATAAAGCGATAGAGTAACGTGAACGGCAAAGTTGACCCTTTTTATAAAGACATGCTAATTTTCCTGAAATAATTTCATATTAAAAAATTCTATAATATATTATTTCCTTATTTTGTGGTCACGATGTTAAAAAAGCAATACATATTTATTTTTTTAATTTTCCTTTTACTGATTATACTGGAGTCAGTCACTTTTGGTTACGTGCTTTACCAAAAATCTACAGAAGATCCTGTCATTGGATTATTGGAGTCTATACAGCGACAGAGGCACCAAAATGAAATAGACATCAAGGCATGGCTTGAACACAAAAAAGGTACGCTAGAATGGGAGCAACTAGGAAAAACGTTTGAAAATACTCATAGTAGTTTCCAAGTTTTTAATGATGAATCAATATTCCGATCAAAGTTTTATGAAGGTGAAAATATTTGCGATACTTTAAAACTAAAAACACAAAGATTTATACATTGTGTTCAGATATTCGATAGAAACAATAGACTAAATCCGCACTTAAAATCCATAGGCAAGTTAACCAATGAATACCTTTGGAGTGACAGTAATCCAGCATTTAGTTTTTATTTAAAAAATAGAACTTATGGGCTTAAAGCCAATGTAGCATCCAATCCATCTAGTTTTCAAATTGAAAAATTATGGTTTTTGATTCCATATTTTTCGTTATTGCTACTTTTGCTGATTGTTCCATTTAATCAATCAATTTTTTCTAAAGATTGGTGGATTTTTCCTTTTCTAATTAGCATAATATTAGGGAATACATTTTTATCAAAAACATTATTCCCCGTTGATGAATCTACGTTTGATATTAATAGTTTTCCTTACTTATCTATTGTCATCATCGTTGGTTTTGCGGTTTTATATTTTTGGAAAAAGCAGCATCTGATTCAATGGAAAAATTCCAAAATTCAATTTGCTTTTCACTGGCTTTTATTGGTCTTATTATTTTCATTTGGGCTTACCATATTGCAGTTCCGAAACTTTGATTTACAATTAACCCAAGCATTTATTGGCATTGAGAGGATGGCTATTTCGGATTTGAGAATCATCATTATAGGGATAATACTTTTCGGTGCACATCTAATAAGTCTGCATCAGCACTGGCAATCTTTACGATTTAATGTAAAAGTAAAAAACAATAGAATTGGTTTATTCGTAATATTGGCAATATTACACTTTATCATCGGATATTTTTTAGTTACCAATTGTCCAGTTATTCCTTTTGTTCTGGTATTGTCGATATACTTTTTACTGATCGATTTATTTAGTGATGGCAGACAGAATTCTTCGATATGGACTATACTTTGGATTGTAATTTTATCGATTATGATTTCAGGTCTCATGTTTTATGATGGATTTTGGAAGTCTGTAGCAAAAACTGCAAACCTGTTAGAAAAGGACGTGCCTAGTAGTGTTGTTTTCCAGCTTGGATCGTCTTATAATCAGAATTATACTTTAGATGAATATTATAAAGAAGATAAATGGAATAGAATTTCTCCTAAAAGCAGTTACCTTATAGATGAAGGTGTAGTACATATTTTTTCTGAGAAAGGGAATGCTAAAACGTTATTAAAAATCAAAATTCCTGGCATTATAAAAGCTGCTTCTTTGTTTTCCTTGGTCTTTATACTGAATGCAGCATTGTACTTTTTGATTCTCTTGATTCAACGGAAAATAAAACTCATGCCTAGAACATTGAGAAATCATGTTCATTTTCAATCTAGTTTTAGTCGTAGGATTCAGATTAGTTTTTTACTGTTTACCATAACATCGTTTTTCATAATAGCTTTCACTACAATCCTACTATTAAATAATCAATATAATCAGAATCGGCAAAATTTATTGAAAGTAAAATTAGCAGGAATCCAAGATCAAATATTCCAATTGGATTATAGCGAAAACGATAAAAGTAAAATCTTAAGAGGCCTAAACTCAATTACTGAAAGAAATAAAATTTATGTCGTCATTTACGATAATGATGGAATCAGTTTAACCAATAATACAGATTTTCTTTCTACATCGATGCAAGAATATCTCACCAAATATCCCGAAAATTCTCGAAGTGAAGAATTAGAAAATGGGGCTTTTATTTCCTATATCAATACAGAAAACGATAAATTTCCTTTTGCTAAAATATCTGGACTCATCCTAGATGAAGGACCAATCATGAGTATTTATGACTTTGTTTCTGGCATACTGAATGTGTATGTTTTCTTATTTATTATTGCTGTAACCATTGCGTTATTTATTGCAAAATCTGTAGTTGATCCACTCTCAAATTTAAGTTTAAAAATGAAAAAACTTAAACTAGGGAAAGACAATCAAATGATAGAATGGAGCGGTACCGATGAAGTAGGTGTCCTTATAAATAACTATAATGAAATGGTTCAAAAGCTGGAGGAAAGTGCCATCATATTAGCACATACAGAGCGGGATATGGCTTGGAGAGAAATGGCAAGACAAGTTGCTCATGAGATTAAAAATCCATTGACACCAATGAAGTTAAGTATCCAACATCTCCAGCGACAATATGAGATGGGCATCATCCCAGATAAAGAGAAAATAGATCGTATTTCTGCTACCCTTCTCGAACAAATAAACAACTTGACCAATATTGCGGATGCGTTTTCCAATGTTGCAAAATTGCCGACTGCTTCAAATGAAAAGATCATACTAAATGAGGTAGTAGAATCTGTCCATGATCTCTTCCGAAAACGTGAAGATATGGACATTAATTTATCAGAACCGATTGATGACTTGTTTGTATTCGCAGACAAAAATCATTTGGTAAGAATCCTTAACAACATTCTTAAAAATGCAATAGAAGCAATACCAACAGAAAAAAGAGGTAAAATTGAAATCAAATTATATAAAAAGAATGGTGATGCAATTATCCAAGTTTCCGACAACGGTGCTGGTATCCCTAAGCAGATGGAAAGTAAAATATTTACCCCAAAATTTACGACAAAAAGTTCGGGAAGTGGTCTTGGGCTTGCCATTGCAGCAAATATGATTGAGTCATTTAATGGGAATATTTCTTTTAAAACTCAAGAAAATGTAGGCACAAGTTTCTTTATCTCTATTCCATTAATGCGACTAGATCAGAATCTCGGTGAGAATAGGGTTTTACTAGATTAATACAATTTATTTTCCTTGTCCAGCAACACAAACTACTATCTCACCTTTAATGGTTTTTCTACTTTCCAACACTTGATATACTTCTGCTAAGGTACCGCGAATGTGTTCTTCATGAAGCTTAGAGATTTCTCGCGATACACAAACTTTTCTTTCTTCTCCGCAGTGATCCAATAATTCTTTAATACATCGCTTAATCCTATGAGGAGACTCATATAAAATGAAAGTTGTAGGCAAACTTGCCAAATATATCAGGCGCGTCTGTCTACCCTTCTTATGTGGTAAAAATCCTTCAAAATGGAAAGCATCACAAGGTAAACCAGATGCCAATAAAGCTGGTACAAAAGCAGTAGGTCCTGGTAATGCGCAAACTTCAATCGAGTTTTCTGTGCAAGCCCTACTTAGTAAAAAGCCGGGATCAGAAATTCCGGGAGTTCCTGCATCAGAAACCAATGCTATTTTTACTCCAGTATTCAATTGAGACAAAATATCCTCTAGAATTTTATGCTCATTGTGGATATGGTAAGATCTTATTGGCGTGTCTATTTTATAATGAGACAACAATTTTTTAGAAGTGCGGGTGTCTTCTGCTAAGATAAGATCCACTTCCTTTAGCACCTCAATCGCTCTTAAAGTAATATCTGATAAATTACCAATCGGAGTTGGTACGATGTATAACATTAAGCTGGCGTTAGTTCGAATTCGTAACTCTCCATTATTAAGTTTGCAAACATTTTTTTACATGCCTCATCAACAGTTGCTTTTGCTTCGTTCTCATCATTTGCTTCTACTTCGATGGTGATGTGCTTACCGATTCTGATTCCAGAAATATTATTAATTCCAATATTTGCCATGTTCTTTTGGACTGTTTTCCCTTGAGGATCAAGTAGTTCCTTTAAAGGCATGATGTTAATCGCAGCATTAAATTTCATGAATTCAATTTTTATTGGCGTAAAGATTACAACTATTTGTTATATAAAAAAGCAATTTACCCTTAAGAATTATTATTTCAACAAAAGAGTAATACATTAATGTTTGGTTAAAGAGTTTAATTATTGTGTCTTATTCACTTACTTTATTGAAATATTCTTATTAAAAGCAAACCAAGTGAATAACTTTATCGTTAATTCCAGTAAAAGACAGTTATTTTGAATAATCGATTTACCTATATATTTTTTGCAATTTCGTTATTATTTCTTGTTGGCTCATTACAAGCTCAAATAGTTAATGATGAATGCATTTTTGCCACACATCTCGGAAACATCAGTGAATATTGCTCTGGAGATGGAGAACTTACGACCGCAGGGGCAACTTTGTCCCTAGAGGGAGATGAAAATTGTTTTTTAGGCAATCCTAACAATGATGTATGGTTTAGTTTTGTTCCGACGGCACCAGGAGTATTTCTTCAGTTATTTGGTTCTGGTTTTGACGGAAACTCATTAAACAATCCAGCATTGGCATTATACGGCGGGGACTGCAATAACCTAATAGAATTGGCTTGTAATTCTGTATCACCAACTGCGTCAATTAATATAGTTGAATTGATACAAACAAATATAACTATTGGTCAAGTATATTATTTGAGGGTAGATTCTAGATTGGATCAAGAAGGTACTTTTACCTTATGTATTGAGTCATTTATACCGATACCATCTCCAGAATCTGATTGCCCTGAAGCAGTTGTACTCTGTGACAAATCACCGTTTGTGGTTGAAAATTTAAGCTCTACTGGGAATATACAGAATGAATTAATTGGAAGTTGTGTTAATACTTTTGAACAATCAGCAGAATCAGCATCCGCATGGTATGTTTGGACCTGTGAAACATCGGGAACCCTAGAATTTACTATTACTCCAAATAGTCCAAATAACGATGAAGAAGACATTGATTTTGTAGTGTATGAAATGCCGAATGGAATTAATGACTGTGCAGGTAGATTTTCAGTAAGATGTATGTTGTCAGGAGAAACTGATGGACTTGCCAGTTCACCTTGTTATGGGCCAACTGGATTAAGTGCTGGAGAAACTGATATTGAAGAATTTGCAGGCTGTAATGGCAGTTCAAATAATTTTGTCGCTCCTCTAGACATGGAAGCGGGAAAAAGTTACGGTCTCATTATTAATAATTTTAGTGAATCAGGATTTGGTTTTTCAATAGATTTCGGTGGAACAGGAACATTCTTAGGACCGCAAGTTGATTTTGATGTAACAGCGCTTAATGAATTTGAATGTGATAAAACAATCACGTTTACCAACCAATCGGATTCCAGTACAGATCCTATTGCAGAGTACTTTTGGAGTTTTGGGGTTGGTGCTGATCCAGCTACCTCAACAGAAGAAGGACCAGTTGAGGTTACGTATGAATCTTTTGGAGAAAAAGTAGCTGCACTTACTGTGATATCAAGCAGAGGATGCAGCGTTACAGAGATAAAATCGTTTTTTATTGAGCCATGTTGTCAAGATACTTCTACATTGATGGTAAATGGTCTTGCGCAAAGTGTAGCTTGTTTTGGCGAAGAGAATGGAACGATCTTAGGAGATGGGAGTGGAGGTGTCCCACAATATCAATTTAGTTTAGAAGATGGACCTTTTCAACCGAGTCCACTTTTTAATGGATTGGCTTCTGGTGAATATGAACTAACCATTCAAGATATTAAAGGATGTGAAGATTCTATCATCTTAGAAATTCCAGAACCTGTTGAGATAAATGTTTTTACCATTCCTGATACTACAATTACTTTAGGGGATTCAGTACAACTAAATTCTTTTTACACTCCAGAAGATTTAGTATTGGGCGTACAGTGGACTCCAGAAAATGGGCTTGATTGTAATGATTGTCTTGATCCGTGGTCTACATCACCTGGAACAACGACATATACTATTACCGTTACAGATATCGCAGGATGCACAGCACAAGCACAAGTAACCGTAACCGTAGACACAGAAAGACCTTACTATGATCCAAATGTATTTACACCTGGAATAAACACTGACAATAATTACTTTACAGTATTTTTTAAGGAATCTACTATAGATCAGTTTGTAACGCTACGCGTATATGACCGGTGGGGAGAATTAATCTATGAGGGTCAAGATCTAGATGTTAATAACCCAAGTTCTGGCTGGGATGGCACTTTTAACGGAGAGCTTGTACAATCTGGTGTTTACTCTTGGATAGCGAGTGTTCGGTATATAGATGACGTAACAGAAAATTATACAGGGACAATTACTGTTATCCGATGAGAATAATTGATTTTTCTTTTTATTTTATAGTCTTCTTATTATTAATAGGATGTACCAAATCTAAAGAAGAAATTGATGCCTTATTTCAAGAAGAAGACTTACGTATAGAGATAGCAAAAGATGTTGAAATACTGTACTCTGATTCAGCACAAGTACAAATGAAAATCACTGCTACTACATTAAAAAGAAAGGTAGATAGGATTAAATCGGTTGACGAATTTCCAGACGGCGTGTTTGTAGAATTTTATGACAACAATGGACGTATCATTAGCTGGTTAGAGGCAAATTACGCCATTAGAAAAGAAGGAGAAGATAAGATTTTTGTAAAAGACGATGTCAAGTTGTTTAATCAAAAGAATGACCAATTAGAAACTGATGAATTAATTTGGGATGAAAAAGCAGGCGAACTGTACACCAATAAATTTGTCCGAATAGCCCAACCAGAAATCGGAGACACTAGTGCTGGCTATGGATTTCGTGCCAAGCAAGAATTTCAGCGTTTTGAAATTATGAAAAGAGTTAGTGCAATAAAAAAAGTGGATCTAACAGAACTATTAGAATCGAAATAGAATTAATCCTTGAAACGCCTACACCTTTCCGTTATTATATAGATTTATGACTTCGATTTTACTGTTGACTTGCAGAGTCTTGTATATTTTCTTGATATGTGTTCTTACAGTATCAATAGAGATTGAAAGTTCATCTGCGACCAATTTATAGCTTAATCCTTTACTTAAGGCTTTAACAATTTCCATTTGGCGATCCGTGATATTTGATTTGGGTTTAGCTATTTCTTTTTGTTTGGTTTGATTAAAATAATTTGCCATTTTTCT